>NZ_JBFUHK010000001.1:0-280880 GCF_056402435.1 Rahnella sp. P4_A8
GGAACTGTGGGGTATCCTGCTGAGTTATAACCTTATTCGTTACCAGATGATCAAGATGGCGTTCAGCCTGAAGGGAGATTATCTGCCTTATCAGCTGAGTTTTAGCGGTGCAGTGTCGGAGATATTACGGTTGTTAATCGGGCTGCCGTGGGCATCAGCGGGAGCCATCCCGGGTCATCTGAAGCATTTTTACAGCAACGCAGCGATGCTAAAGCTGCCCTCGAGGCGTGAGCGTGAATATGCGAGGGAAGTGAGAGAAAAAAGGTCAAAATATCCCTTAAAAAACAATGCCGGTCACCTTAAGTGACCGGCATTAGGAGCTGAGGGCGATTTTAGGGGGGGGATAAAAAAGAAAAATCCACGCAAGGGCGTGGATTCTGTGTGGAGCGGAAACTGAAGTTCGGTTCAGACGTTGAACAGGAAGTTCATCACATCGCCATCTTTAACGATGTAGTCTTTGCCTTCTGAACGCATTTTGCCGGCTTCTTTCGCGCCTTGCTCACCTTTGTAGGTGATGAAGTCTTCGAACGCGATGGTTTGTGCGCGGATGAAGCCTTTCTCGAAGTCAGTGTGGATTTTACCTGCGGCTTGCGGAGCCGTTGCGCCGACAGGGATGGTCCATGCACGAACTTCTTTCACGCCAGCGGTGAAGTAGGTTTGCAGGTTCAGCAGTTCGTAACCGGCGCGGATCACGCGGTTCAGGCCCGGCTCTTCAATGCCCAGTTCAGCCATGAATTCTTCACGGTCAGCGTCGTCGAGTTCGGCGATGTCAGATTCAACCGCTGCACAAACAGCAACGACCACGGAGCCTTCGGCCTCTGCGATTTTGYGTACGACGTCGAGGTAAGGGTTGTTCTCGAAACCGTCTTCGTTAACGTTGGCGATGTACATGGTGGGTTTCAGCGTCAGGAAGCTCAGGTAGCGGATGGCCGCTTTGTCTTCCTCTGTCAGATCCAGTGCACGCAGCATGCCAGCGTTTTCCAGCTGTGGCAGGCATTTTTCCAGTGCGGCCAGTTCTGCCTTCGCATCTTTGTCACCGCCTTTGGCACGTTTCTGCACACGGTGAATCGCGCGTTCGCAGGTGTCGAGGTCAGATAATGCCAGTTCGGTATTGATAACCTCGATGTCATCAGCCGGATCCACTTTGTTGTTAACGTGGATGATGTTGTCGTTTTCGAAACAACGCACAACGTGGCCGATGGCTTCAGTTTCACGGATGTTAGTCAGGAACTGGTTACCCAGACCTTCACCTTTAGATGCGCCTTTGACCAGACCCGCGATGTCCACGAATTCCATGGTGGTTGGCAGGATACGCTGCGGTTTTACAATCTCGGCCAACTGGTCGAGACGCGGATCGGGCATTGGTACCACACCGGTATTCGGTTCGATGGTGCAGAACGGGAAGTTTGCTGCTTCGATACCCGCTTTGGTCAGCGCATTGAACAGAGTAGATTTACCGACGTTCGGCAGGCCGACGATACCGCATTTGAATCCCATGTTTTTCTCACCTTAATATCTTAATTATCAAACGATTAAATATAACCGCACGATGTAATGACCACAATTCCCCGCATTATACACGAGAACCGCATTTATCTCGATCCGCTTGTGGCCGCCACTGTTGTCAGTACACAGGATAAACCTTGCCTCGCCTGGTTCATTTTTAGATACTTGTCACAATTTTTTAACTGATCGGGAAATGTACCGGATGTTTTATGTTTAATCCGCGTGGTCTGAAGTTGTCTGAAATGAAGAACGAAACGCTGGCCGGATTTGTGGTGGCGGTATCAATGGTCCCCGAAGCGGTCGGGTTTTCACTGGTTGCCGGATTGTCGCCGATTGTCGGTTTGCACACGGCGTTTATTATCGGGCTGGTGACGGCACTGTTCGGCGGTAAACCGGGCATGGTGTCCGGTGCAGCGGGATCCATTGTGGTGGTGCTGATGAGTCTGGCGGCACAACACGGTATGGGATACGTGCTTTGGGCGACCATTTTTGCCGGGGTGATTCAGATTCTGATTGGTGTTTTCCGCCTCGGGAAATTTATCCGGCTGGTGCCGTTACCTGCGGTTCACGGCTTTGTGAACGGGCTGGCAATTGTCATTATGCTGGCGCAGTTGCACATGATTGCCGGGCAGGGACTGCTGATGTACGGACTGGTGTTGCTGGCGATTCTGGTGGTGGTGCTGTTCCCGAAACTGACCAAAATTATTCCTTCTTCGCTGGCAGCGCTGATCGTCGTTTCGGCCGTAGCGATCGGTTTTAACCTGCACACCTTGCGCGTGGGTGACCTGGCAGATATTTCAGGGGCGTTGCCGCACTTCAGCCTGCCGGTTGCGCCTTTCAATGTTGAGATGCTGAAAGTCGTGCTGCCCTATGCGGTAGTGATAGCGCTGGTTGGCCTGATTGAATCGCTGCTGACGATGACCGTGCTTGATGAAATGGGTCATCAGAAGGGCAACGGCAACCGTGAAAGTATTGCGCAGGGCGCGGGGAATACGATTTGCGGTCTGTTCGGTTGCTTCGCCGGTTGCGCGATGATTGGGCAATCGATCATTAATTTCACCTCCGGCGGTCGGGGGCGAATTTCCGGTACAGTCGGCGCCATTTTACTGATCCTGTTTGTGGTCAGTTTGTCCGGTTATATTGGCTTGCTGCCGGTCGCAGCGCTGGCGGGCATTATGCTGGTGGTCTGCTACAACACCTTTGAGTGGAGTTCGCTGCGCCGTCTTCGCCGCATGCCTAAAGCTGATGTACTGGTGATGCTGATTGTCACCGTCATCACGATTTTCACCGATCTTGCCGTGGCGGTGATCAGTGGCGTGATTATCTCTGCGCTGGTTTTTGCCTGGCAGCAGGCGCGTATCCGTGTGCGAGAGCATAAAACTAAAGGCGACCTGGCAGTGTATAAGCTGGACGGGCCGCTGTTCTTCGGATCTGCCGCGACCTTTGCCGAGCTGTTTAATCCTGAAAACGATCCGCAAAATGTAGTGCTGGATTTTGCCGGTACGCGGGTCATGGATTCGAGCGGAGTGGAGGCGATTGATAAACTGACCACGCGCTATCTCGATGCCGGTAAAACCATTCGCCTGCGTCATCTGAGCAATGATTGCGTGAGTTTGCTCAAAAAAGCCGGGCCATTCTGTTCTCACGAACTCGACGACCCGCAATATTACGTGGCTGAAGATAATCTCTGAAACCTCAAAGGTGTCGCTTAAAAACGGCACCTTTTTCGTTATTCACCCGCTTGTGGCCCTTTAAAGATAAATGCTTACAATTCGGGGCAAAAAAGCGGCCAAATTCATATCGCTGAAAATTCTGTAATGTTATACCGTTACGCCCGGTCAACTTCGCACTAACTGGCTTCAGGCCTGCGCTGCGGGGTATTTTTTCCACTGCCGGAGCGGACATGAGTACAGACAAAGTATCCGGGACGGATAACGCCAGTAAACAGCTGCGCTTTCAGTCTGCCGCCACCCACACGCGTTGGCTGAGCGGGCTGATCAACCCCATTATGGTGATCAGCAGCGTGATGTATCTGATCTTGCTGATGCTGTATCTGGTCTCTCCGGCATCGGTGTGGCCCTGGGTGACCGGCAACATCATGGCGGCGATGTGGGTTTGCGCTGCCTCCCTGCAATGTGCCCGGCGTATCTCCCGCTGGCGGACGCAACAATTTGCGCCTGCTGTTGAAACCGCCATGCCGGAAGCGTCTTCCGGATTTTCCCAACGTCTGATTTCCCGCCCCTGGATGCGTCCTGTTTTACGTTATGTTGACGCGCATGTGTTCTTCCAGGCGCTTCCTGCGTTTGCCGCAATTGTGCTCATCAGTGTGTTATGGCAGTTGCCAATACCGGCCAATGACGCCGGTGAGGCGGGGTATTTTGCCGGTTCGGTATTCATTCTCTGCGCCTTTGCTGTACTGGTTCTGGAGCGTCACTGGACGCTAAAAAACCCGCTGGAATGGCCGGAAGCAGCAAAGCTCGCACCGATGATGCGCATGATGATTGGCGTGTTTTTGCTGAGTGCATTAGCCCTGATGTTTGCCCGTGAGGCTTCGGTGTGGCCAGCTCACCTGCTGATGCTCACCGGATTATTACCGGGGATGGTGGCGCTGGAGCTTTTCCTGCGGGCGCTGATGGCGATGTTTTCGCCGCCGCGTGAGGATAAAGAGCCGGAGTTTATTGCGGGCAGCCTGCTGGCCGCGCAGATTTGCTGGCCGCCGCGTCCGTTACAGTTTGTGCAAAACGAACTGCATCAGCATTTTGGTATCGATCTTCGTCAGATCTGGGCGTTTCATTTTATGCGCCGTGCACTGTTACCGCTGGCCGCAATCTTGTTGCTGACCGGTTGGCTGCTGACGGGCATCAGCGAGGTGCCGCTGACCCAGCGCGGAATTTATGAATCCTTCGGCAAACCGGTGGCGGTCCGACAACCCGGTTTACATGCGGGTCTGCCGTGGCCATTTGGCCGTACGCGGATGGTTGATAACGGCGAAGTACATGAACTCACCACCGGTTCCGAAGAACCGGTCACCACCACACCGGTCACGGTGGCTGATACCGCCGAAGGCCCGGCGCCTGAAAGCGCAAACCGTCTGTGGGACTCCGGCCACAGCAGCGATAAATCACAAATCATCGCCAGTGCCACCCGTGACAGGCAAAGTTTTCAAATCATGAATATGGATGTCCGCTTTGTGTACCGCATCGCCATGAATGACGGCGCGGCGATGGCGAGCCTCTATCACACCGACAATATGCCGGTGCTGATCCGCAGTATTGCCAACCAGGTGCTGGTGCATGATTTTTCCTCGCGTACGCTCGACAGCCTGCTGGGAAGTGATCAGACACGCCTTGCCGCAGATATTGGCCGGAAAGTACAGAGCCAGCTTGATCATCTCAACAGCGGCGTGGAACTGCTGGCTACGGTGATTGAATCAATCCATCCACCTGCGGGTGCGGCGGATGCTTATCACAGCGTACAGGCGGCACAAATTCTGGCCCAAAGCGCCATCGCCGGAGAGAAAGGGCAGGCCGCGCAGCAACTGAATGCGGCACAGCAATTTGCCCGTCTGGCGCAGGATACCGCCAGTGCACAAAGCCACGAAAATCTCGATCAGGCGCAGGTCATGGCGTTGCGCTTTAACGCAGAAAATCAGGCGTATCAGGCTGGCGGACAGTCGTTCCTGACCGACCGTTATTTTAGTCAGCTGATTCTGGCGATGCAGCAGCATCCGGAAGTTCTGATTGTTGATCACCGTATTGGCGGCGGGACTTCGCCGGTGCTGGATCTGAGAAATTTTACCCTGCCATTTACGCCCGAAGCGGATAAAGCGGCGCATTCTGTCAACGCGGAGACTACCCGGTGAATGATTCCCAACAACCTGAAGCCCATGGACACGATCACGATGCACATGGCGGACATCATCACGGTGCCGGACATCACCATCATCATTCCGGCCCGGCGGCCCCTGGACTCTGGCGACGGGTTACGATTGCTATCGTACTGGTGGCCCTGATTGCCGCCACCGCCTGTCTGGTGCAGGTGCGTTCCGGCGAAGCGATGGTGATCACGCGCTTTGGTAATCCGGTGCGTGTGCTGTTGCAACCGGGGCTGGCATGGCATCTGCCGGTGCCGCTGGAGACCGCGATCCCGGTGGATTTACGTATCCGCACCACGTCCAGTGGGTTGCAGGATGTCGGCACCCGTGACGGTCTGCGGATCATTGTTCAGGCTTATACTGTCTGGCAGGTGAAAAACGATCCTCAGCATGTGCAGCGTTTTATCCGCGCGGTACAAAATCAGCCGGATATGGCCGCCGCGCAGATACGAACGTTTATTGGTTCGGCGCTGGAAACCACCACCAGCGGTTTTGCACTGGCTGATCTGGTTAACACTGATGCCAGTAAAATCCGCCTTTCCGGTTTTGAACAGCATTTGCATGATCAGATAGCCCGCCAGTTGCTCGACAGCTATGGCATTGAACTGGTGCAGGTCGGCGTTGAACGGCTGACATTACCGTCGGTGACGTTAGATGCCACCGTGGATCGCATGCGGGCAGAACGGGAAACCATTGCCACCGAGCGGTCCGCCGAAGGTAAGCGTCAGGCGGCTGAAATCCGGTCTTCCGCCGAACGCGATGCCCGTGTGATTAAGGCCGATGCGTCGGTCAGCGCAGCCAATATTGAAGCGCAGGCGCAGGTTCAGAGCGCGGCGATATACGCTAAAGCCCGGACCAGTAACCCCGAATTGTACGATTTGTTGCGCTCGCTTGACACGCTCAACAGCGTGATCACGCCGGGCACCCGGCTGGTGCTGCGCACTGATGCCGCACCGTTCCGGCAACTGGTTGAAGGTCCGCCCGCTTTGCCCGCCGCCAGCAACGGGCCGCGGCCATGAATCCGTTGTCCCGCTTTCAGGGGAATGCGTGGTTTCAGGCAGGACGCATAGCCTGTCTGGCGCTGTTTGCCATGACGCTGATTGCCGCCGCGAACTGGCTGTTCTCCAATGTGCGGCAGATAGAGCCGGATAAGCGCGCGGTGGTGATGCGCTTTGGTGCGGTTTCCCGCACGGCGGGAGCCGGGTTGTTGCTTGCGTGGCCGGAACCGCTGGAGCAGGTAGAAATTTTACCTGCCGCTGACCGGGTAATCGAGCATCACGTGACCGCGTTGCTCAGAGAAAACATTGTGCCTGCGTGGACCAATACCGGCGGCGAGAAAAGTGATGCCGTCGCGGGCGCGGGGTATTTGCTGACCGGTGATTCCGGCGTGGTTCAGCTGGATGTGCAGGTGTATTACGTGATTACCGATCCGGTGGCGTTTGTGTTGCAGGGTGAACACTTGTTACCGGCCCTGGATCGTTTAACCGAGCACGCGGCGGTGGCGATTTGTGCCTCACGCGATCTGGATACCATTCTGGTCGCGCGGCCGGAAATGGTGGGTAACGACAGCCATATCGCCGAACGACGGGAACGGCTGCGTGGCGATTTACGTCAGGGCATTAATCAGCAACTCGCCGCCCTGAGAGCTGCAGGCAGCAACCCCGGTATCGAAGTCCGTCGCGTTGACGTGCAGTCTTCTCTGCCACCGTCGGCGGTTGAGGCGTTTAATGCCGTACTGACAGCCAGTCAGCAGGCGGATCAGAACATCGCCAGCGCGAGTAATGAGGCTGCCAGTGTGCATCAGGAGGCGGTTCAGGCGGCAGATCGCACCTTACAGGTCTCCCATGCCAAAGCCAGCGAACAGATAGCCCGGGCTTCCACGGAGACTGCAACTGTGGTGCAACTGGCGAATGATCATTCACCTGAATTACTGTGGCGTCTGTGGCGTGAACGGATGCCGGCAATCCTTGCCCATGCGGGCGGCGTCACTGCCGTTGATCCCCATGACGATGCACATCTGATCCTGCCGGGGCCAGACCGTCCATCCTCTCAACCCTGAGGTATTGCCCTGTGACTTCTTTTACTTCTGAAGAACCGGCAGCGAAAAGCGTGCTGTTAACGCGCCATGAACAGCGAAGCATGGCTGTACAGCTGCTTCTGGCGATGGCGGCGTTTGGTCTGCTGCTGTGCGGCTGGATCTGGCAATGGTTGTTTCCACAGCAAAGTGATGTCGGGCAAATTCTGTTTGGTGTGGCGTCATTGCTGGTGGCAGTTCCTGTGCTGCGCTCGGCAATTTATAGTTTGCGCAGCCCGAGCCTGCACGGCGTCACCGATCAGTTGATTGCGCTGGCTATGCTTGGCGCGTGGGCCACAGGAGACCTGATGACCGCCGCGTTGCTGCCGGGCATTATGATTTTTGGTCATATTCTGGAAGAGCGCAGCGTTATCGGTTCGCAGGAAGCCATCGATGCGCTCAGCCATCTGACCCGCAGCCGCGCCCGGCGGATTTTGCCCGATGGTGAGATTGAGGAAATCGATAACCACCGGTTGCGAACCGGTGACCGGATTGAAGTGCGCGCCGGTGACCGGTTGCCCGCCGATGGCCGTGTGTTATCAGGTCGCGCCAGTCTCGATACCGCACCGATCACCGGCGAATCGGTGCCACAGGAAGCCTGCGCGGGTGACGATGTGTTCGGCGGTGCCATCAACCTCGACGGATTGCTTTGCGTTGAAGTCACGCGCACCGGTGCGGATGCTACGCTCGGAAAAGTGATTGCGTTGATGCAAAAAGCGGAGCATGCCAAACCGCCGATCACCCGTTTGCTCGAGCGTTACGCCGGGCAATATCTGGTGCTGATTTTGCTGATTGCGGCGGCGACCTGGTTTATCACCCGTGATGCTCACGCCATGCTGGCGGTACTGGTAGCGGCCTGTCCGTGCGCGCTGGTGCTTTCCGCACCGGCCACGGCAATCGCCGGTATTGCCGTGGCCGCGCGTCACGGCATTCTGATCCGCAGCTCCGCTTTTCTTGAGGAACTGGCGGATCTGAATGCCATTGTAGTGGATAAAACCGGCACGCTGACCCACGGTGAACTGCATCTGCAACGCACGGTGCTGGCAGAGCATCAATCCTCTGACGCCGTGCTCCGTCTGGCGGCCAGTCTGGGCGCGGCGAGCAGCCATCCGGTCAGCCGTGCGCTGTCTAAGTTACTGCCGCGTGAACAATACTTACCGCTGGAAGACGTGTCGGAACAGCAGGGCATGGGCGTGCGGGCGCAAACTGCGCAAGGCGAGGCGCTGTTAGGGCGCCCGGCATTCTTCAGCCAGAACACTATCGCGATGACCGTCGTACCTGAACATGACGGGCCGCTGGTTGGTCTGGCGCTGAACGGGCATTTTCTCGGCTGGCTGTTGCTGGCAGATTCATTGCGGCCTGAGGCGCACACGGCGTTAGCTGAACTGCGTCAGCTTGGCCTGCAGCGACAACTGCTGCTGACCGGCGATCGCGCCAGCGTGGCTGAGCGTATTGCCGGAGAACTGGGCATCAGTGATGTGGTGTCGCAGGCTTTACCGGAAGATAAACTGCATCAGGTCTCCGCTGAAATTGTGCAGGGTTACCGCCCGATGGTGGTCGGTGACGGCATTAATGATTCGCTGGCGCTAAAGGCTGGGGTGGTGGGGATTGCGATGGGGGCGGGCGGCAGTGATATCGCGCTCGCCTCCGCCGACGTGGTGCTGATCGGCAGCGACTTACGCCGTCTCGGCACCTGTGTCCGACTGAGCCGTGCCTGCCGCAGGACGCTGAAAATCAATGTGTTCATTGGGCTGGGCTGGACGCTGGTGGTGATGGCGGCGGCCGCGATGGGGTGGTTAGGCGTGGGGGGCGTACTGATTGCCGCGTTGCTGCATAATCTCAGCACTTTGCTGGTGCTGGGGAATGCGGGGCGTTTGCTGCGTTTTGATGAGCCGCTTTAAATAAAGTCGGTTAGTTATATTTCTAAAATTTCAGGTGTTAGCCAGGCTCGATTCTTTTGCACCCGGCTAACACTCTTGTCAAAAGCGGCGGTTAAAGCTCAGCTTTGAAGGTATGCAGGCGACGCATGGTTTTTTCCAAACCTTCTTTCATCAGCAACTCAGTACAGCGCAGCGACTCATCAATCGCGTCGTCAATCAGCTTTTGTTCACTGGCTGGCGGCTTGCCGAGCACAAATCCCACCACTTTGCTTTTATCGCCAGGATGCCCGATACCGATACGCAGACGGTAGAAGTTCGGGTTGTTACCGAATTTACTCTGAATATCTTTCAGGCCGTTGTGGCCGCCGTTACCCCCACCCAGCTTGATTTTCGCCATGCCCGGCGGGATATCCAGCTCGTCATGCGCGACCAGAATTTCATCTGGCTCAATGCGATAGAACTGCGCCATCGCCAGAACCGCTTTGCCACTCAGGTTCATAAAGGTGGTCGGCACCAGCAGACGGACGTCCTGACCGGCCAGAGAAAGGCGGGCGGTATAACCAAAAAACTTACTTTCTTCTTTCAGTTGCTGGTTGTGCTGGCGTGCGAGAAGGTCGACGTACCAGGCGCCGGCATTATGGCGGGTCTGGGCGTATTCTGCGCCGGGATTGGCCAGTCCAACGATCAATTTAATGCTGCTCACGATGTTCGCTTCTTTATCCGGTGAGGTTTAGCGCGCTAGTTTACCTGTCACTTTGGGCTGTGCCAAATATCAGACAGGGCAAACCCGCCTGATGTGCCAGATTTTGAATAGTTTACGTGTCTGACTATTCACTTTCCGAACGTATCTGACTGGAAAACGTAAAGATTTGTCATTCAATGTTCTCTGTCTGTGATCGTGACCGCAAAGTGAACCGGATGGGACGTCTATAGTTAAAGGCAGGAAAAGACAAGACAGCAGTGATGCTAAGACTATCGACAACTGGAGGTGACTTATGAAACGTAAAACCGCAAGAATAATCGGCAATGGCCTGATGGGACTCGGTTTGCTCACAATGGTCGGTGGTGTTGGTTATTCCATCCTGAATCAGATGCCTGAACTGGGGTTACCACAATTTTTAGCGCATGGCGCAATTGGTAGCATCTTCGTCGGCGCCATTTTATGGCTGGCGGGAGCCAGAGTCGGTGGACAGGAGCGTGTTGCAGACAGGTACTGGTGGGTTCGTCACTTTGATTCCCGCTGCACGAACGGTAAGTCACACCGTCATTCCTGAGTTTATCAGGCTGTAATCTGGCTTCTTTGGTAATAAAAAAACCGTTGTCGCTCACACGATAACGGTTTTTGCATTTCAGGTTCTGTCAAAACAAAATGCCCCTGAAAACAGGGGCATAATGATTAATGCTCGAACATCGCAGAAATGGATTCTTCATTGCTGATGCGGCGGATAGCCTCAGCCAGCATGCCTGACAGGGTCAGGGTACGCACTTTTTTCAGTGCACGGATTTCAGCGGAGAGCGGGATGGTGTCACAGACAATCACTTCGTCGATGACGGAGTTTTTGATGTTTTCCACTGCATTGCCGGAGAAAATCGGGTGGGTGGCATACGCGAATACGCGTTTAGCACCGCGTTCTTTCAGTGCTTCGGCAGCTTTACACAGCGTGCCGCCGGTATCGATCATGTCATCAACCAGTACGCAGTCACGACCAGCGACGTCACCGATGATATGCATCACCTGAGAAACGTTTGCGCGTGGACGACGTTTATCAATGATAGCCATATCGGTATCGTTCAGCAGTTTTGCCACAGCACGGGCACGAACAACACCGCCGATATCCGGAGAAACCACAATCGGGTTTTCCAGGTTCTGTTGCAACATGTCTTCAAGCAGAATAGGGCTGCCGAACACGTTGTCTACCGGGACATCGAAGAAGCCCTGAATCTGCTCTGCATGCAGGTCTACAGTCAGAACACGGTCAACACCGACGCTGGACAGGAAGTCAGCAACAACTTTAGCGGTGATAGGCACACGGGCAGAACGCACCCGGCGATCCTGACGTGCATAGCCGAAGTAAGGAATAACGGCTGTGATACGACCAGCGGAGGCGCGGCGTAAGGCATCAACCATTACGACCAGTTCCATCAGGTTATCGTTAGTAGGCGCGCAGGTGGACTGGATAATGAAAATATCTCCGCCACGTACATTTTCGTTAATTTGCACGCTTACTTCACCGTCGCTGAAACGACTGACGGCGGCGTCACCAAGGCTGGTGTATAAACGGTTGGCAATACGTTGTGCTAGTTCCGGGGTGGCGTTACCAGCAAAAAGCTTCATATCAGGCACGAGAAGAACCTCAGGCTTGCGTCCAGGGAAGACATTGGCTTTTGGCACCACCGGGCGGTGAGCGGTACCAAAGCATTATGCTCACGATACTTCTAAATCTTACTACTTAAATCTGTTGAATAATTGGCTGGCAAAGAACAGACACAAAACTACCGTGACTCTCTACGCTTTGCCCGCAGTTCTCAACCAGACGTCACGAAAACGGTGCAACGGCGAGATATTAACACCTTGTGCGACAAAACTCCGACTCCACGATGGTGTTTTGTCTAAAACCTGACGGGCGGCAGACTCGGTGTCGAATTCCGCAAACACACAGGCACCCGTTCCGGTCAGTCGCGACGGCGCGTATTCTAACAGCCAAGAAAGTAGCTGTTCAACCTCGTAAAAACGTTTTCTCGCAATCGGTTCGCAATCATTTGCGTAAGGCGTGTCTAAAAGCACATTTACAGTGCGTTTTGGTGTATTTCTGGTCAGTTGCGGATCGCTGAAAATCACCGGCGTCGCAATGCTGACACCCGGATGGGCGATCAGATACCATTTTTCCGCCGGTTCGACCGGCTGCAAAATCTCGCCAATCCCTTCAGCAAAAGCAGCATGGCCCATCACAAAGACCGGCACATCCGCGCCCAGCGTCACACCCATCTGAGCCAGTTCGGTATCAGAAAGGCCGCAATTCCATATCGCATTCAGTGCCACCAGCACAGTGGCGGCGTTGGAAGAACCGCCGCCCAGACCGCCGCCCATTGGAATTCGTTTTTGCAAGGTAATGTCTGCCCCCTGAGACGTGCCCGCGTGCTGTTGCAGAAGACGGGCGGCGCGTACCACCAGATTCTCGTCATCTGCAACGCCTTCAACTGGCGTGGTCAGCACGATATCGCCGTCGTCGCGGACTTTAAAACTCAGGCTGTCACCGTAATCCACAAACTGAAACAGTGTTTGCAGATCATGGTAGCCATTCGGGCGCTGGCCGGTGATATAAAGGAACAAATTGAGTTTAGCCGGAGAAGGCCACCATTGCTGCGTCATCTCAGTTTAGCGTCCAGTTATCCATTTTCAGCTTGATACGCTGTTCTCCCTGGGTCATTTCCAGACGCTGCGGCAGGGACGGTTTGGCATCCTCGTCATAGCTCTGATACACCACGGTGCCTGGTTTTCCGTTCTGCGTGAACTTAACTTGTGACAGGCGGTACTGACTGTCGAGGGTGAAATCGGTGCCGTCACCCGGCAAACCGAGCATCCACAAACGCAGATTAGCCAGCGGAATCGACATGCCGGTCAGTTTCTGGATCATGTCATCCGGATTATCACTGGTGTAATGCTTGCCTTCATTGTTGGTCAACTGCGCAATACCGCTTTGCACTTTTAATTCCATTTCCGTGCTGCCCAGCGGATTGGTCAGCAATAAACGGTAGCTGTCAGGGGAATATTGTTGCCAGAAGAAGCGGGCATAGACTTTCTGTTTATCGGAAAGATAAGCGAAAGAACCGCGGGTCTGATAATGCTCGAGTTGTTTAACCTGAGCTTCGTGTTCACGCCACTGCGGTGAAGTCGGGCTGGTCGCCGGGCCTTTCGGCGCGTTAATCGAACAGGCGGCAAGGACTAAGCTTGCAAGAGGAAGAAGGCGAACAAAGTGTGCTTTACGCATTGGCATAACAGATAAAATCCTTTGTGCTTTGGCGAAATGGGATGCCAGGGCAAATGTGGCGTGCGTCAGTTTAGCACAGCCCGCGCGAGGGGTGATCTCAACCCTGTGCAGATGATCGGCGATTGAAAGGTTTTGGGACAATGCTGATGTGTAAAAGGATTTAACCGAAGATGCTGTTCGCCTTTTATTGATCTCGCGCATCTTGTAGAATGCCCAACAGACGTAAACCCATACTATTATAAAGTATAAGCCGATAATCGCTCTCCCTATGACCCTGCTTGCATTAGGTATCAACCACAAAACCGCCCCGGTGTCTCTGCGTGAACGGGTAACATTTTCACCCGAGACCCTCGATCAGGCGCTCTCCAGTCTGCTCCAGCAACCGCTGGTGCAGGGCGGTGTCGTGTTGTCTACCTGCAACCGCACTGAGCTGTATCTGAGCGTTGAGCAACAGGAAAACCTGCAGGAGCAACTGGTTAAGTGGTTATGCGATTACCATCATCTGAGTGAAGATGAAGTGCGCAAAAGCCTGTACTGGCATCATGATAATGAAGCCGTCAGCCATCTGATGCGCGTGGCAAGTGGACTGGATTCACTGGTGTTAGGCGAGCCGCAGATTTTGGGGCAGGTTAAAAAAGCCTTCGCCGAATCGCAAAACGGACGGGCGGTTTCCGGTGAACTGGAGCGTCTGTTCCAGAAATCTTTCTCCGTGGCCAAGCGTGTGCGTACTGAAACTGATATTGGCGCCAGCGCCGTTTCTGTTGCGTTTGCGGCCTGTACTCTGGCACGCCAGATTTTCGAATCCCTTTCTGAGCTAACCGTCTTGCTGGTCGGTGCGGGTGAAACCATCGAACTGGTGGCGCGTCATCTGCATCAGCATAATGTCCGCCACATGATGATTGCCAACCGTACGCGTGAACGTGCGCAGGTGCTGGCGACGGAAGTGAACGCAGAAGTGATCAGTCTGCAGGATATCGATTCCCGCCTCGCTGAAGCGGACATTATTATCAGTTCTACCGCCAGCCCGCTGCCGATTATTGGTAAAGGCATGGTCGAGCGCGCGTTAAAAGCCCGCCGTAACCAGCCGATGCTGATGGTGGATATTGCCGTTCCGCGTGATATTGAACCGGAAGTCGGCAAACTGGCGAACGCCTATCTGTACAGCGTCGATGACCTGCACAGCATCATTCAAAACAATCTTGCACAACGCAAAGCGGCGGCCATTCAGGCTGAAACTATCGTTGAGCAGGAGAGTTCAAACTTCATGGCCTGGCTGCGTTCGCAGGGAGCCGTTGAAATTATTCGTGATTATCGCTCGCGTGCTGATATTATTCGCGCCGACGCACAAGCAAAAGCTCTTGCCGCCATTGCGCAGGGCGCTGACGTCGAAGCGGTGATCCATGAATTAGCCCACAAATTGACAAACCGCCTTATTCACGCACCAACCCGTTCTCTGCAACAGGCAGCCAGCGACGGTGATGTGGAGCGTTTGCAAATTTTACGCGACAGCCTCGGGCTGGGTCAGCAATAGTTCTCCTTTTCTCACAGGGTTAAACACCACGCATGAAGCCTTCTATTGTTGCCAAACTGGAAGCGTTACAAGAGCGCCACGAAGAAGTGCAGGCGATGCTTGGCGATGCCGGCGTCATTGCCGATCAGGATAAATTCCGCAGTCTTTCCCGCGAATATTCACAGTTAACGGCTGTTTCTGAATGTTTTCTGGCCTGGCGTCAGGCACAGGAAGATTTAGAAACCGCTGAGATGATGCTCGACGATCCTGAGATGCGCGAAATGGCGCAGGATGAGATCAAAGAGTGCAAAGCCAATATCGAAGAACTCGAAGAAAAATTACAGGTTCTGTTACTGCCAAAAGATCCGGACGATGAACGCGGTTGTTTCCTGGAAATTCGTGCAGGAACCGGCGGTGACGAGGCGGCTATTTTCGCCGGTGACTTATTCCGTATGTACAGCCGCTACGCCGAAATGCGTCGCTGGCGTGTAGAGATCGTGAGCGCCAGCGAAGGCGAACACGGCGGTTATAAAGAAGTGATCGCCAAAATCAGTGGCGAGGGCGCTTACGGCCAGTTCAAATTTGAGTCAGGCGGCCACCGCGTTCAGCGTGTACCGGAAACCGAATCTCAGGGGCGTATTCATACCTCCGCCTGTACCGTTGCCGTGATGCCGGAAATTCCGGAAGCCGAGCTGCCGGAAATCAACGCCGGCGATTTGCGCATTGATACTTTCCGCTCATCCGGCGCTGGCGGACAGCACGTTAACACCACGGATTCCGCGATTCGAATTACCCACATTCCAACCGGTATCGTGGTGGAATGTCAGGATGAACGTTCACAGCACAAAAACAAAGCCAAAGCGATGTCCGTGCTGGGCGCGCGTATCCGTGCTGCGGAAGTGGCAAAACGTCAGGCAGAAGAAGCCTCGACGCGCCGTAACCTGCTCGGCAGTGGCGACCGTTCTGATCGCAACCGTACCTACAACTTCCCGCAGGGGCGTGTTACCGATCACCGCATCAACCTGACGATTTACCGTCTGGATGAAGTGATGGAAGGTAAACTGGACAGTCTGATCCAGCCGATCGTGCAGGAATATCAGGCCGATCAACTCGCCGCGCTATCTGAGCAGGACTGATGGATTTTCAGTCCTGGCTGCGTGATGCCACCCGCCGTCTTGCTGCGGGTGAAAGCCCGAAGCGGGATGCTGAAATCTTGCTTGGTTTTGTGACCGGCCGGGCAAGAACTTTTATTATGGCTTTTGGCGAAACGCTGCTGACAGCCGGACAACTTCAACAACTGGAAATTCTGCTTGCGCGACGTGAGCAGGGCGAACCCGTTGCCTATCTGACCGGCGAGCGAGAATTCTGGTCGCTGCCACTGTCTGTTTCTCCCGCGACATTAATTCCCCGTCCTGATACCGAATGCCTGGTGGAACAGGCGTTGATCCGTCTGCCTTCTCAACCCGTCAGCATACTGGATCTCGGCACAGGAACCGGTGCGATTGCACTGGCGCTGGCCAGTGAACGCCCGGATTGCAAGGTTACCGGTGTCGATCTGCAACCGGATGCTGTACGCCTCGCCCAACACAACGCGCAAAAGCTGAATATCCTGAATGCGCGATTTTTGCCGGGCAGTTGGTTTTCAYCGGTAGCCGGTGAACGTTTCGCGCTGATAGCCAGTAATCCGCCGTATATCGATGCCGCCGATCCGCACCTGGCGAAGGGTGATGTACGTTTTGAGCCCGCCAGCGCGCTGGTGGCAGAAAATGCCGGTCTGGCTGATCTGGCGCATATTATTCAGGCGGCACCCGCGTATCTTCACAAAGGCGGCTGGTTACTGCTCGAACATGGCTGGCAGCAGGCGACTGACGTGCAGGCGTTATTGCGCGATGCCGGTTATCAGCATATCGCGACGGTAAAAGATTATGGCGATAACGATCGTGTCAGCCTCGGGCAGTGGGAGCCGCTACACGGATCAGAAGAAAATCAATTGGTTAGAATTTAAATTTCAAAGGAAACGGACAATGGCATATGTCTGGATCAAGAATCTGCATCTGCTCACTATAACCCTGAGTATTGCATTGTTTGTTTTACGATTTTTTTGGAAATGGGCAGGTTCTGCTATGATGCAGAAACGCTGGGTGAAGACTGTTCCCCATATTGTGGATACAGTGCTGTTATTAAGTGGTATTTCGCTTATCTTCATCACACACTTTTATCCGTTCAGCCCTCAGGGAACCTGGCTGACCGAAAAGATTTTTGGCGTTATTATCTATATCGCGCTGGGTTTTGTGGCTCTGAGCAAGCGACCAGTCAGTCAGAACATCCGCTGGCTGGCTTTTATTCTGGCGCTCGCTTGCCTGTATCTGATTCTTAAACTGGCGCTGACGAAAATACCGCTGCTAATGGGATAACTATGAGTACCCTTGCTGATTTTGAATTTAACACCGCCCGGCTCAGTACCGGGGTGATCAAAGTAACGGAAGCCGTGCGTTTCGATTTCAATGCGGACGACGTTCGCCACCAGTTACAGTCACTGGTCGATGAAGCCCGCCGCGTCGTTCCTGAAGAGCTTGATCAGGATCAGCAGCTCGAAGTGTTGATTGAACTGTTTTACCGCACCTGGGGTTTTGGGGGMGCTGGCGGCGTTTATCGTCTGTCTGATGCTATCTGGATCGACAAAGTGCTGTCTTCGCGTCAGGGCACACCGGTTTCACTGGGGGTGATTTTTCTGCACATTGCCCATGAACTGAGTTTGCCGCTGATGCCGGTGATTTTCCCCACTCAACTTATCTTGCGTGCTGACTGGCTCGACGAAGAAATGTGGCTGCTTAATCCGATCAACGGCGATACGCTTAATGAGCATATGCTCAGCGTATGGCTGAAAGGCAATCTGGGCGTAATGGCGGAAATAGAAGATGACGATCTGGAAGAAGCGGAAAACACGCTGATCGTCCGCAAAATGCTTGATACGCTGAAAGCCGCGCTGATGGAAGAAAAACAGTTCGAACTGGCTCTGCGCGCCAGTGAAACGGTATTGCAGTTTGACCCGGAAGACCCCTATGAAATCCGCGATCGCGGGCTGATTTATGCTCAGCTGGAATGCGACCATGTGGCGATTTCTGATCTCAATTATTTTGTTGAGCAGTGTCCGGAAGACCCGATTTCAGAAGTGATTAAAGTGCAGATCCATTCGATTGAGCACAAACAAGTTACGTTGCACTAATTTATACTTACCTTACGTCACATCCGCAAAGTTATGACAGAACAATGAGTTATGTTATTTTCGGGTGAAAGATTTATCACTAAAAAGGCCAAAGCATGAAACATAAAGTGGTTAGCATTCAGGACATCAAAGTCGCCAACGATCTGCCGTTTGTATTGTTCGGCGGGATGAATGTACTGGAATCGCGCGATATGGCGATGCGTGTGTGCGAGCATTACGTCACTGTGACGCAGAAACTCGGCATTCCTTACGTGTTCAAGGCGTCTTTCGATAAAGCCAACCGCTCATCTATTCATTCCTACCGTGGTCCGGGTCTGGATGAAGGTATGAAAATTTTCCAGGAGCTGAAAAAAGCATTCGGCGTGAAAATCATCACCGATGTGCATGAATCCTGGCAGGCGCAGCCTGTATCTGAAGTGGTTGATGTGATCCAGTTACCTGCATTCCTGGCGCGTCAGACCGATCTGGTTGAAGCCATGGCGAAAACCGGCGCAGTAATTAACGTGAAAAAACCACAGTTCGTCAGCCCCGGTCAGATGGGCAACATCGTCGACAAATTTAAAGAAGGCGGCAACGATCAGGTGATTCTGTGCGATCGCGGCAGTAACTTCGGTTATGACAATCTGGTTGTCGACATGCTGGGCATGAATGTGATGATCAATGCTACGGGCGGTCATCCGGTGATTTTCGACGTGACTCACGCACTGCAAACCCGTGATCCTTTCGGCGCTGCTTCTGGCGGTCGTCGTGCTCAGGTTGCTGAACTGGCTCGTGCCGGTATGGCGGTAGGTATCGCCGGTCTGTTTATCGAAGCGCACGAAGATCCTGCTCACGCGAAATGCGACGGTCCGTCAGCCTTGCCGCTTGATAAACTGGAACCGTTCCTGGTTCAGATGAAAGCCATCGACGATCTGGTGAAAAGCTTCCCGGCGCTCGATACCAGCAAGTAATCTGACCTATTCAGATAAAACAAAGGCGACCTCCGGGTTAATGCCGGTCACTTAAGCATTTTTATGAATACAAATTCATTTTTGTGCTTCAAAGGATAATGAAGGAATCAGGCTTATAGCGCTATTTTTCTTCATCGAAGGCCCAAATTCACGGGCCTCATTTCCTTAAGTGACCGGCATTAACCTCCGGGTCGCCTTTTCCGTTTACCGCGCAGGTTTATAACGCGTCGTGCAAAGAACTGTGGAAACTCAGTTTGCCTTCCACCGGCTGCATTCTGGCGCGGGCCAGGGTTTTCAGCGGCTGGAAAGGGATCTCAGCGATTCGCAGTTCTGTGCCTTCCGGCAAGGTATTGATGAAGTTGCGTAATGCACTGACGCCACCGGCATCGAGTACGGCAACGCGATCCCATACCAGAATGATCACTTTCTTGCCTTCGCTGCGCACCTGCAATTCACTGAAGATACGTTCCGCCGCAGCAAAGAACAGCGGGCCATTGATACGCAGCACCAGCGTATCTTCCGGTATGTCGGCCATCACTTCCGTCAGGCGGGTGAGTTTGGCGATACGGCGCATAAACAGCAGCGACGCCATCACGATACCTGCGGTAATCGCAATCACCATGTCGAACAGTACCGTCAGGCTCATGCAGGTCAGCATCACCAGAATGTCGTCTTTCGGTGCACGGCGCAGTAAATCCACCACTTTATGCGCTTCGCTCATATTCCACGCCACCATCAGCAATAACGCCGCCATCGCCGCCAGCGGCAACCATGAAAGCAACGGCGCGAGAATGAGCAGGGCGAGGATCACCAGCAGCGAGTGAATAATGGCCGAGACCGGAGATGTTGCACCGGCGCGAACGTTAGCCGCAGAGCGCGCAATCGCCGCTGTAGCGGTGATGCCGCCAAAGAAAGGGCTGACCATGTTGCCGATACCCTGACCGATCAGTTCGTTATCCGAATGGTGTTTTTTGCCGGTCATGCCATCGAGCACCACGGCGCAGAGCAGGGATTCAATCGCGCCCAGCATTGCCATGGAAAACGCAGCAGGCAGCAGCGCCTGCACCAGAGACCAGCTCAGTCCGCTGCCATCGGATTGAGTCCACGGCAGGGCGAATTGCGGCAAAATAGGCGGAATGCCGTTGCCCTGCGAACCGTCAGGCAGCAGGAAGTGAAAGCGTGAACCTATGGTGGCGACAGGGTGTCCTGCCTGCATGAAAATGGCCATCACCGCGCAACCCGCCAGCAGAGCCGGAAGATGGCCGGGCACGCGCAATCCCAGTTTTGGCCAGAGGATTAATATACCGAGCGTCACGATCCCTATCGCGGCATCGCCGATATCCAGCGTTGGCAGCGCCATGACCAGCGCCGCAACTTTACTCAGATAATGTTCCGGCACCGTTGCCATCGTCAGGCCAAAGAAATCTTTAAATTGCATGGTGCCGATGGTGATCGCAATACCGGACGTAAAGCCGAGCGTGACAGGCAGCGGTATGTATTCGATCAACCGGCCAAATCGCGCCAGCCCCATGAAGAGGAGCATAAAACCAGACATCAGCGTAGCCAGCAATAAACCGGACAAACCGAACTGTTGTGAGACTGGATAGAGAATGACAACAAACGCCGCCGTCGGGCCGGAAACACTGAAACGTGATCCTCCGAAAACAGCGATGACAATCCCGGCAATGGCCGACGTATACAGCCCGTATTGCGGCGGTACACCGCTGCCAATGGCCAGCGCCATGGCCAGCGGGATGGCGATGATCCCCACGGTGACGCCAGCAATGGCATCTTTGAGTAAGCGTTGAAGCGTATATTTTTCACGAAAACAGGCGTCTATCAGTGCGCTGAAAGGCCTGATATGGCGTCTTCCTGAAGTATTCATAGGATGTAAATCACCTGACAGAAGAATGGATATTAACCCGGTATTCCTTCACCGGAAAAACGGTAGCCTACGCCTTTCAGGGCCACTACGCGTAGACATAAATCAAGCCTTGCTTACACAAAGGCGTGTTGCCGCCCTTATAGTGTAATTGTTCGCCATGTGATGTGCCGCCAGATATTTCATGCGTGAATATAATTATGGCATTCATCATCTGTATTTAACTTAATACCCGAAATCAGCCTGAAAAAGCCCGGGAGGATGCATTTATCTGTGCCGGACATACGGTAATGATGTAGTTAAAAATAATCCCGGCAACCGGATAGGCTGTTGATGAATCAGCGGATCTACACGAAAAACGCCCGATGCAGACGAAGGCTATAGTCTGCATCAGGATTGGTTTTGGTCTCTCCCCATTTACCTGCTACGGGTGAGGCATAAACTCTGCCAGCGGATACTTTTGCTTTCCTCGGTCATCAAGGTTGGAAGGGCTTAACCAACTTTCCATGGCCCGACGGATCCCATCCCACTCCTCGTCAATAATGGAGTACCAGCGGATGTCACGGCTATGCCCCTTCGAGACTTGTGTCCGTCTGAGCGTACCTTCATAGGTAAATCCAAGTCTTTCAGCCGCACTGATGGCGGCCTGATGCAGGCTGTCACATTTCCAACCGCACCGGCGATACTGGAGTGTTTCCAGGGTGTAAGAGAGTAAAAGAAATATGGCTTCTGTGCTGCACAAGGTCCGTTTCATAAGTGGTGACCAGTTAACCCAGCCAATTTCTACAGATCCGTTATCAGGGTCCATTCGTTGCAACGCGAGAAAGCCCGTGGCCTTACCCGTGGACAAATTAATCACCGCGTAAAAAAGCGGATCTTTGCTTGCGGAAAGTGAGGCGATATAGTGATCGCACTGTCTGATCGTGATGGGGCGTTTAATATGAAAGTATGTCCAGTCACGTTCGTCATCGATACTGTGCCAGGCGTCAAATAAATCCCGGCTATGTTTGAGATCAATCGGCTCAAGCAGACAATATTTCCCCCTAAGTATAACTTTTTGCGGGAGCGAGCGTGGCTGCCAGTCGGGGAGTGATTGACCCAATTCTTGTCCGTAAACATTTACTTCCGTCATTATAAACCTTCATGCGTGGTTAAATTTATAAAAGTGTCGCCGGGTGACAGTAGACAAAATGAACTCAACCTGAATACAGCAAAGTGACACACCAGTGATGATAATAATCAATACGATAAATCTGGAACGCCATACATTCTTTTTGAAAGATTTCTGAAAGTCAGTTTGGTTAACATAATAAAATCCTTATTTAACATATCCATATGTTTTCTTATATTATTTTAGCATTCCCTGGTGTGGGTGCATTGTAGCTGAAATATTTATCGGTAAAAAAATAATTTACCTTAGGTCGAAATTCATTAATTATCACAAATCAAACTCAATAGTTTGATTTATATGTACTTTAATTTTCACGGCGTTATCGGGTACTATTCAAAATAGTGCGCCAGATCACAGGGATGTATTGATGTTGTGACTAGCAGGCTAATGTTAAATGACGTTGTTATTCCTCGTTTTATTATAATTGCCCTCTGCTTTATTCTGGTTTTATCATATTATTTTTAGGTTTTTATGATTTGCGTAAATTATTTGTATTCGTTTTTTGAGTTTTCCGCGTAATGACATGTTGACAGGGCTAAATAATTAAATTGATCAGGATAATGAAAATGAGGCATACAAATTATTAAAATGTAGACTATGCTTATTAAGTTCAGGAACGTCTGGATGCAGTAGTATAAATAATGAAGTTTTTGGCGCTGATAGCCTGATGTATCAGCGCTTTTTTTTATTTTCTATCATATTTTTATTTATTGCTCTGCCGTACGAATAAGTCTCATTCAGTCGAATATTTGGACAGTGGTAATATTATTGGTATATCAAAATCTTTAACCTTCTCACAATTAAAAGGAGCCTTGTGCGGCTCCTTTTGTTTAGCTTTCACCGTCGTGAATTATTTTTGCGTGCCATCTTCAATTTTCGGCGGATAGGGCAGGTCAGCGGCTTTACGCATCTTCGCCACATCTTTCGCGGTGACCGTGGCTCCCGCCGGATTGCCAAACTGTGTGCTGACGTAATGACTCAGCGTCGCAATCTGGTCATCATCGAGCTGACTGGCAAACGACGGCATCATGATTTCGCCTTTATCCATGTGGCGCTGGACGCCGTTGAGGATGACCGAAACCTGATTGCGGCTGTCGTAAGAACCGGTGTTGGTATGGCTGAACAGTGACGGATAGGCATGGAATCCCTCGCCGCTGCCTTCACCGCCTTTGCCGTGACAGGCTGCGCAGCTGGCATTAAACAGGGCGGCGGCTGACTGGTCGATTGTCTGGCCTTCGGCGCGCAGTGGGTAAATATCCTGATTCTGCTCACCCCATGCATCTCGCGGTTTGGTTTGCTTGTCATCTCCGATTGCCGGGACGGAACGGATATAGGTGGCAATCGCGTTCAGGTCACTGTCTGAAAGATGCTGCAGACTGTGCTCAATGGCTTCTGACATCGCCCCTGACGCTGACGCCTTACCGGCAACAAAACCTGTTTTCAGGTAAGTCACCAGATCCTGCTGCGACCAGTTGCCGATCCCGGCATTTTTATCCGGCGTGATGTTGAAAGCTACCCATGAGCCTAAATCGCCACCGGAAAACGCTTTGTCGGTGTCCATGCCCATGGTCAGCGTGCGCGGCGTATGGCAGGTGCCGCAGTGTTCCAGCGCTTCCACCAGATAAGCCCCACGGTTCCAGTCCGCTGATTTGGACGGATCGTTTTTCAGCTCACCTTTGTCGAAGTTAAACAGCTTCCACACGCGCATGCCCCAGCGCTGGTTGAAAGGGAAGGACAAATCCGTCTGCGGGCCAGCGGAATGTACCGCTGGCAGCGACATCAGATAAGCTTTGATCGCTAAAACATCTTCACGTTTCATTTTGGTGAAGGAGTCGTAAGGCATAGCGGGATACAACTGTTGTCCGTCTTTGCCGACACCGTCACGTACCGCGCGCACGAATTCATCGTCCGTCCAGTTGCCAATACCAAACTGTTTGTCAGAAGAAATATTGGTGCCGTAAATCACCCCGAAAGGCGACGCCAGCGGATAACCGCCGCCGAATTTTGCCGTTTTATCCGCCCCCGGCGCAGTATGGCAGGCGGTACAGTCACCGGCTGTCGCCAGATATTCACCGCGCTTAATTAAATCTGCGTTGCCCGCTGCGTCATCAGCCCGGGCGGCGTTAGCCGCGACCATTAACGGCAGCAACGCCAGCATGAATTTCATTTTCATTACTCAGTCCTCAGAAAATCAATCAGGCCAGGCTTTTCAGCACCGTATCAGCCATACGCAATGCCAGCGCAGTTCCCGACAGCGTGGAATTCACCGTTGAAGCAGAGGGCATAATGCCGGTACCGGCGATGAACAGGTTCGGGTGGTCATGCGTACGGCAATCACCATCCACCACGGAATCTTTCGGGTCGCTGCCCATGATCATGGTGCCGGTAATATGCTGGTTGTTGTCGTACACCCCACGCTTGCTGTACACCACTTCGGTGCCGCCCATTTCTTTGACGATTTTCTGAAAATCAAGCATCGACTGGTCATAACCGCGGTGAACGTAGTCCGGGAATTTGTAATGCACTTCGAGGCGCGGAATACCCCATTCGTCTTTCTCGGTTTTGCTCAACACCACACGGTTTTCCGGTTCCGGCAGCATTTCCAGCAGGCATTTCAGCTGAATAAAACGCTCGGACTGATAGGTCAGTTTGTCGTTCAGCGCTTTACCGTAATAACCCTGACGCACCAGACGTTCAGTCAGATAGCGCACCGGCGAGGTATTGGCGACGTCGATACGTAACGCAGAGCGATCGCGACGGAAATCACCATCACGCAGATTATTGATACTGCCCGGGCGCATCGGGCCGCGGCCGAAATACACTGGCTCGTCGGCGTAAAACTCAACAGAGGTGCCGGGGTGATCCATCAGATTTCGACCCACCATGCCGGAGCTGTTGGCGATACCATTCGGGTATTTATCGCTGGTGGACATCAGCAACAGTTTCGGGCTTTCGATGCCGTTGGCGGTCAGCACGAAGCGTTTACCGGTGACTTTATGGGCCACTTTGTCAGCATCCAGATAGTGCACAGCCACGATCTCGCCGCTGTCACTGGCTTCGATGTTGTACACCACGGCGTTGGCAATCACGCGCACACCGGCTTCGATGGCTTTGCGCGCCGAAATACCGCCGTGATACTGCGCATCAATCGGGCAAACAGGCATACAGTTATTGTTGCCGCAGCAGGCAGGACGACCGTCATAAGGAATACTGTTACGCGCCTGCGGGCCGATACCTAATACGTAACCGAGTTTGGCAATGCGTTTGCTGATGCGGTCAAAACCGTAGGGCAGCGGAATACCCGGCAGCGGATAGGGTTGTGAACGCGGTGAATCCAGCGCGTCGTCACCGGAAACGCCCATCTGAATTTCGGCTTCGGTGTAATACGGCTCCAGATCTTCATAACTGATTGGCCAGTCACGACCCACGCCATACAGCGTTTTGATTTTCATATCATTTGGCAGCAGGCGAAACGCCTGTCCCGCCCAGTGCCAGGTTGTGCCACCGACACCGCGCAGATACTGAGCAGCGTAGAGGTCCGGGCCTTTCTGGATCAGATAATTGTTATCTTTCGGCTGGAATTTCGGTTGCGGTGCCCAGGGTTTCGGCGGATAGGGTTCGGTAAAGTCGCCTTTGAGCGGTGACTGACGGAACAGTTCTACCGCTTCGTCTCGTTTGATCACCGGCCCGGAATCGAGCATCAGCACGGAAACGCCGGCTTTGACCATTTTCAGCGCAGCCAGCGAACCGGCGATACCGGCACCAATAACAACGACATCTGCATTCAGTGCATCAGCCATGAGCAATCACCTCCGTGGAATTTTGTTGCAGTGCAGCAGGCTTGTTGACCCAGAAATTCGGTTCACCCGGCGCATAACTCGGCGGCAGCAGGTTATTTTTCAGCAACTGATAGCTGACGATATTTTCAAATCCGATACATTTCAGACTGCCGGGTTGACCGACCACACCGAGATACCAGCCACTGACCAGTTGCTGATACAACTGCGCCAGCTCTGCCGGTTGCTGTGCAAGAAGCTGATGTAAATCATCACCCACCACGCCGCGGTGTGCGGTGATCAGTGCTGAAAGGGTATCGAGTTGTGAGTCGAGCTGCGCGTTGTTCTGCGACTGATGCAGCCAGCTGTAAAGTGCCTGAGCGAGGTGCGGTTCGAGCCTGTCCATGCCGGTCAGCTGTTTAGAAAGTGCCATAAAACTGTCTGGCATTGTCACAGCTGAAGCCAGCGGTGGCGCGGCATGGGCGAGGGTAGCAAATACGCCACCGCCCAGCATCTGGCTACCGATACCCGCAACCATGACGCCCGCAGTGCCGAGTATCCACCGGCGACGAGAGAGATTGATCATGCTGAAAGTCCGTAAATGTTCCGTATAAAACGGCCATGGGCGTGGCCGTCAACAAGAAGGAGTAATTGAAAGTGCCTGTTATTTCAGGACGCTGGCCGCTTTCTCAGAGGACTGGTTGTCGATGTCCTGCTTCGGTGTGCTGACACCGACTGCGCCCACCACTTCACCGTTAATCGTCAGCGGGAATCCACCACCCAGCGGCACGGCATTTGGGATCGCCAATACGGTGGTTTCGCCACCCTGCAGGCGTTGCATGAATTTCAGCGAAGGAGCGTGGTAGAGCGCGGAAGTGCGCGCTTTGCCGATGGACGCATCAACACAACCGGCCGGAGAACCGTCAAGGCGCTGGAAGGCCAGTAATGAACCAGATGCATCAACTACCGCGACGCAACCGGTGCTGTGTTGTTCTGCAAGAGTGGATTTCACACTGTCGATGACTTTGGCTGCCTGCGCGTTATCCAGCGGAGGATGTCCGGCGGCGAAAGCGGAAGTGGCGGAGAAGAAAAGCGTGGTGGCACACAGTAAAGCCTGTGTGGTGGTTTTTTTAACAGACATAGACTCATCCCTTGTAGCAGTAGCAAAACATGACTTGACGTATTTTTCGAATAAGATTTTTTAAATAAGTGTTTTAAATCAATAGAATTAAAAACAATAACGTTAACGGGCGGAACACTCTGGTGTGTTTCTTAATGCCACACGAACAAAGGCGTTATTGGTTTTTGTTTCGCGGATGTTAATTCAATTAACAAAACAGCAAAAGTGACGGTTGCGCTGGGAAATTAATTCCCGGGAGATTTTGTGCGGATATTATGAGCAAAGCGGGCCTGCAGGCCTTGTTGGATAAGGACTGAACATTTTGTGCTGTTACGAACCAGATGATCCGTTTATATTAATTAAATGTGATCCTGTTAACAAAAAACCTCCCGAAAAGGGAGGTTTGTATTTTGCCGACAGCGCAAAGAAACGGGAGGGCTAATGGGCCGCCGGTCTGAGAGCCGGTGTACGGAAATCCAGCGATGCAATAATGCTGTTTGCTGCCTGTCGTCCGTCCGACATAGCTGTCACCACCAGGTCGGCGCCCCGCACCGCATCGCCGCCTGCAAATATCTGCGGGTGACTGGTCTGATACGGGAAGCGGCTGTGATGCGGGGCCTGTAACAATCCCTGTTCGTCGTGCCTCACCGACAGTTCATCCAGCCACGGCATAGCATGCGGCAGAAAGCCAAATGCCATAATGACCGCTTCCGCTTCGAGCAGGAATTCAGAACCGGCAATCGGTGTGGGTCTGCGTCTGCCGCTGGCATCCGGTTCTCCCGGGGCGGTACGGACTAAGCGGATACCGCAGACTTCGCCCCGGTTATTCAGCTCAATGCTCACCGGCTGAACGTTAAACATAAACTCAGCCCCTTCCTCGCGTGAGTTTTTCACTTCTTTCTTCGAGCCCGGCATGCTTATTTCATCGCGGCGATACGCACAAATCACGCTTTTGGCATTCTGGCGCAGCGACGTGCGCAGACAATCCATCGCCGTATCGCCGCCGCCGAGCACGACCACGCGTTTTCCCGCCATGCTGACATAAGGCTCATGTTTCAGTTCGGGCAAATTCATCAGATGTTTGGCGTTCGCAATCAGGAACGGCAGGGCGCTGTAAACGCCCGGCGCGTTTTCATTTTCCAGTCCGGCTTTCATCGCTTTATACGTACCCACACCTAAGAATATTGCATCGAACTCTTCCAGCAGTTGTTCCGCCTGAATGTCGACGCCGATTTCGGTATTGAGCCGGAACTCAATGCCCATTTCAGTGAAGATTTCCCGGCGCCTGACCAGCACGTTTTTATCCAGCTTGAACGCCGGAATACCAAAGGTCAGCAGGCCGCCGATCTCAGGGTGACGATCAAAGACCACGGCTTTTACGCCATGCCGCGCCAGCACGTCAGCGCAGCCCAATCCGGCCGGGCCTGCACCCACCACGGCTACGCGATAATTACGCGGAATAACCTCTGAAAGATCGGGTTTCCAGCCTTGTGCCAGCGCGGTATCGGTAATATAGCGCTCAATATTGCCGATGCTCACTGAGCCTTGTTTATCAAAAGTGCAGGCGCCTTCGCAAAGCCTGTCCTGCGGGCAGACGCGGCCACAGATCTCCGGCAGGCTGCTGGTGCGGTGCGAAAGCTCTACGGCTTCCAGAATGTGTCCCTGTTTCGCCAGCGCCAGTAATTGTGGGATATCGTTATGCAGCGGGCAGGTCCAGGCGCAGAAAGGGTGATCACTGCAATGCAGACAGCGGCCAGCCTGTTCTTCAACCTGCATCGGTGTAAAGCGCGCATAGATCTCATTAAACGTGCTTTTACGTTCGGTGAGCGGGGCTTTTGCCGCATCGAGGCGCGGTGGTGCCATGGCGGCGGCGAATACGGCTGCTGATTTGCTGGTCAGTGAAACCTGAGGATTCCGGCCCATGGCGGCGCGGTATTGTTTATCAGCGCGGTTCTGAGCAATGACCTGATCGGTGATGAGATGCAGTGCCTGTATCGGGCAGGCATTGACGCATGCCTGTCCGTCCGGGCTGTCATTGCACAGATCACATTTATGCGCCACGGCTGCCGCGGCGGGTAAGCCGGTCAGCGGATAGCTCTCATGCTGTACGATATCAATGGCGCCAAACGGACAGGCCACGGCGCAGGTTTTACAGCCGATACAGCGTTCTTCCAGCAACTGAATGCTGTCGTTACGACGAACGAATGCGTTTGTCGGGCAAACCTGCAAACACGGGGCATCTTCGCACTGACGGCATAGCACGGCGCTATGCCGATCGTTTTGCCGGATGACATGAATGCGCGGGGTAAACTGTTCTTTCGACGAATAACATTGTTCATTGTGAGACAAGACGCAAGCGACCTCACAGGCGCGACAACCTATGCAAGCCTGAGAATCAGCAATAATAAATTGGTTCATTTTTACCCTGTCGGCATTTTAGTTTGCTGTGGTCTCTCATAGACCGCACAAATACTATGGGTTTGTTTGTCATCCTAATGGATACAAACACAGGGTTTATTTGAGGTGCGTCACAGTTTGACGTGTTGTTACAGTGAGGGAGTTTAAAAAAACGCCGCCAGACGTGGGCCGGGGCGGCGTTTTGCAGGACAACGCTTCGCAGGTTATTTTTACGGATGCCAGCTGCTGCGGCATTCATCACGACGGAAACTCAGCACGCGGCTGCGGTTGGAAATCAGCCGGACGTTGTAGCCCTGGAAATAAAGACAGAAGTTTTTCTTCCACGGTCCGTCAGGGAGTTCCACCAGCAAACGCCCCGCACCCAGCGATGTTAACTGGCCGCTGGCACGCAGCGTGCCGACGCCCATCAGCAACTGATCGCCCTCAATATCAAAGGCGGCTTTCGATTGGGGATGATGCCAGCGCCCCTGAACCATTTTCAGGCAATCATTGGTTTCCACCGGGGTAAAGTAACGCGGCGCGTGTCCGATTTCACCCTGAATGGCGGTGCCGTCCCAGCGCAAACGCATCGGCATGTGTGCGGATAGGGTGATGGCTTCGTCGGCGTCCGCGCCCTGATAGAGGTTATCGGCAGCGCCGAGATAACTGGCCGTGCCGTTGCTGACTTTTAGCCAGTACGGCTCGGCAACGCTGGCGTATACACCATCCGGCAATGCATGGCTACGCGCCGGGAGCGGCGCAGCTAACAGTGACGACATGACTTCCAGCACATGGGTAAACGCTGTGGTGTCTTCGCGATTGGAGACCAGCGCAATGCCTGCATCAAGCTCAGGATGAAGCAGGAAATAGGTTTTATAACCGGCATGGGAACCGCCGTGGCCGTAAACCGTATGTTCACCGATTTTCGTCGAGGTGATGCCCAGCCCGTAAGCGGAAGGAATGTCGCCTTGCAGATAACGTTGTTCTGTCAGCGTTTGCAGTACGCCCGCGGCCGGTCCGTTTTGTGAAAGCAGGCTTTGCAGCCATACTGAAAGCGAACGTACGCTGCCGGTCAGGCTACCGGATGCAGACAGATGCAAACCTGCGACGGCTGTTTTCCAGCCGGTGGTGTCCTGCCAGTAACCGGGCACCAGGTCCGGGACGATATCGAACCAGGTTTCCGGCGCATGGAAAGCGATATCCAGCGGCTGCGCGATATACTTTTGCAGCAGATCCTCAAACAAAATGCCTTTTTGTTTGAGGATTTCTTCCACCAGCCGGTAACCGGTGTTGCTGTAGGAAATCTCAGTCCCTGCTGTGAAGTTCAGAGCGCCGTCCTGCGCCAGAAATTCCATAATGGCACTGGCTTCGCTGACGTTGTAAACAGAAATCCCCAGCAGCGAAAGGGTTTCCCGCACGTCCGGCAGGCCTGCGGTCATGTCCAGCGCCTGCCCGAGGGTCACTTGTGACATCGGCGCTTTCAGTTGCGGTAAATGCTGACCAAGGGTATCACTCACCGAAAGACTGGCATCGCTTTTCAGCAAGGCCAGTGTGGCGAAAATATGTTTTGTGACAGAGGCATAGCGGACAACAGAATCGATGCTGAAAGGTGTCGATGTGCTGAGGTTTGCCAGCCCTCCGGTCGCGAAACTGCGGAGAGTTTTACTGTCAAAAAGGGTGATCGCGCCGCCCGGTTCTCCGGGTTTATCCCAGTTTTTAGTTATGCGTTTTGCTGTTTCTTCAGCCGCCTGCCACTGTAATGCAGACTGTTCGGTGGATGTCATTAACGTCTCCTGACTGTCTTTCAGTGAAAAAGTGGGCAGCCCGGGCTGCCCGCGAAACCCAAATACGTTCACGGCAGGAACGATTATCCGGGCTCCTCTAAACTGAGACTTAACGATCGTAACTCGGCTGTGTGCGGATGGCTGACGTTGCCCATCCGTAAATCGTCTGCGCTCAGAAGTTCGACCATTTCACCACCAATCATTACGCCAATGCTGGTGCAAAGATGCGTAACAACGGCCAGATTGTGACTGACCAGAATATAAGTCAGTTTCCGGCGTTCACGCAGGTCGCTTAGCAGGTTGAGGATCTCCGCCTGCACCGAGACATCCAGCGCCGAGGTCGGCTCATCGAGCAGTAAAATTTCCGGTTCTGAAATCATCGCCCGCGCGATTGCGACCCGCTGACGCTGACCGCCGGAAAGCTGGTGCGGGAAGCGAAAACGCACCGTCTGCGGCAGGCCGACTTCGGCCAGCGCATCAGTGATACGTTTTTCGATATTCAGAAAACCGTGCACAATCAGCGGTTCGCTGAGAATGCGGTCAATGGTCTGGCGCGGATGCAGCGAGCCGTACGGATCCTGAAATACCATCTGCACGCGGCGGAAAAAGCGTTTCTGGCGCACCGGCACTTGATCTTCGCCGCCAATCACCATCCCGCCGGACCAGGACTGATTCAGCCCGGCCAGTGCGCGTAAAATGGTGGACTTGCCCGAGCCGCTTTCTCCCACGATGCCGAAACATTCACCGGGCGCGACACTGAAACTCACGCCTTTCACCACTTCGGTATCGCCGAACGCGATGCGCAGGTTATTGAGGATTATTTTGCTGTTATCCAGAGGAGGGAGTTCTGCTGTCATGAGGTTTTCCATGCTTCGTCACGCACCAGCACTGGCAGTCTGTCCCGAGGATGTTTCAGCGACGGCAGACATTCCAGCAGCCCGCGGGTGTAAGGATGTTGAGCTTTCAGTAAATTACCGGCTTGTAACGTTTCGACGATACGCCCGGCGTACATGACGGCCACGCGGTCACAGAATTTCGATACCAGTGGCAAATCATGGCTGATCAGAATCAGCCCCATGCCGCGGCTGGATACAAGGTCATCGAGCAGACGCAAAATCTCAGCCTGCACAGTGGCATCAAGGGCGCTGGTCGGTTCATCGGCAATCATCAGTTCCGGATCAGGAGCCAGCATCATGGCAATCATTACGCGCTGCCCCATGCCGCCGGATACCTCATGGGCATAACGCTCGGCCACTTTATGCGGCTCACGGATACGCACCTGATCCAGCAGTTCAATTGCTGCATTCATGGCCTGTTTTTTCGAGCCGCCTTTATGCGTTTGCCAGGCTTCGGCCACCTGTTTACCGATCGGCATCACCGGATTGAGCGAGTATTTCGGATCCTGCAAAATGAAACCTACCCGCTTGCCACGGATCTGACGCATTTGCTTCTCGCTGGCATTGCGCAAATCGATGCCGTCGAAAGACAGCGTTTCGGCGCGGCACCTGGCGCTGGAAGGCAGAAGGTTCATCAGGCAACGTGCTGTCAGGGATTTACCCGAACCACTTTCGCCTACGATGCCAAATTTCTCCTTACCCAATGACAGCGATACGCCGCGAACGGCATCGAAACTGCCGCTGTTGGTCTGAAACGTAATATGCAGATCTTTGATATCAACCAGCATTATTGCTCCTTAGGATCGAGGACGTCACGCAGCCCGTCGCCGAGGAAGTTAAACGCCAGAGAGGTCACAAAAATGGCAATGGCCGGAATTAACGGTACCCACCATTCACTGAACAGGAAGCGGCGGGCAGTGGCAATCATCGCCCCCCATTCCGGCGATGGCGGTTGAGCGCCCATACCTAAAAAGCCCAGACTCGCAGCGGTGATAATGATCGAACTCATGTCCAGCGTGATACGCACCACCAGGCTCGGCACACACAGCGGCATGATATGGCGCAGCACGATGCGGGCAGGTGTTGCGCCAGTCAGACGGCAGGCGGCAATATAATCCGTGCCGCGTACCTGCATGGTTTCTGCACGTGCAAGGCGGGCATACGGCGGCCAGGCGGTGAGGGCGATCGCCAGAATAGCGCTCTCGATGCCGGGTTTCAGTGCAGCCACAAAGGCCAGTGCCAGAATCAGACGCGGGAAGGCCAGAAAAATGTCGGTGATGCGCATCAGAATACGGTCAAGTAATCCGCCCGCATAACCGGCCACGCAGCCAATCAGCAGGCCGAGCGGGGCGACAATTGCCACCACTATAATCACCATTCCGAGCGTGATACGTCCGCCATAAAGAATACGGCTCAGGGTATCGCGGCCCAGTTCATCTGTTCCCAGCCAGTGCAGGGAAGACGGTTTTGCCAGACGATGCGCCAGATCCTGTGCGCCCGGGTCGTAGCTGGTCAGCCACGGCGCGCAAAGGGAAATCAGCAACACAATCAGCACGGTAAACAGGCCGGTTACTGCCAGCGGGTTTTTACGCAGACCGAGCCAGATGCGGTAACGACGGCCCCAGACGGCTTGCGTGCGGGTGTGCGGCGTGTCGGCCAGCAGCCAGGCGCGGCTGCCCGCGCGGGGTTGAGGTATGACAGGTAAAGTGCTCATTTTACGCGGGGATCCAATAGTCGGTAGAGAAGGTCAGCCAGCAGGTTGAGCAGCACATAAATCGCGCCAATCAGCAATGTTGAGCCGATCACCGGATTCATATCCGCATTCATCAGCGACACGGTGAGATATTGTCCGAGACCCGGCCAGGAGAAGACGTTTTCTGTGACCACGGCGCCTTCGAGAAGGCCCGCGTACGTCAATGCCAGCACGGTGATCAGTTGTACGCCGACGGTGGGGAAGGCATGTTTCCAGATAACCCGTTGCGCCGAGAGCCCCTTGGCACGGGCGGTGATCACGTATTCCCCGCCCAGTGCGTTGAGCATGAAAGTACGCGTCATGCGGGTGATATAAGCCATGCTGAAATACGCAAGGATCAGCACCGGCTGCACCATATGGGCGAGGGCATCCCAAAATGCGCCCATGTCACCGGCCAGCAGAGAATCCACGGTAAGCAAGCCGGTGACCTGCGGGATCATGTCCTGATAAATGATGTCCTGACGTCCCGGCCCCGGCGCGATACCCAGCGCAGAGTAGAAAATCAGCAGGCTGAGCAGCGCCAGCACAAACACCGGCAGCGAGTGACCGGCCAGACATACCACGCGGATAGTCTGATCAATCCAGCTGCCCTGACGGGTGGCGGCCCAGACACCCAGCGGAATACCGACAATGGCGGCGATAATGATCGCCGCCGTGGCCAGTTCCAGCGTGGCGGGGAAAAACCGGGCGATATCCGTGGTGACCAGATTGGAGGTCAGGGCAGAGCGCCCTAAATCACCGTGGAATACCTGACTGAGATAATGGAAAAACTGCAACCAGAGGGGCTGATCCAGCCCCATTTCATGACGAACCCGTTCGACCACTGCCTGCGGGGCATTATCGCCAACCGCAGCCAGAACCGGGTCCGTCGGCATTACGCGACCGATAAAGAAAGTCACTACCGACAGACCAAACAAAGTAAGACAAACGCTGATGCAGGTACTCAGAAATCCTTTGAGTCTCTTGCTCACGCTTTAACAACCTTCTCGTAGGGGCTGGTGCTCATTACAGTCAGTACCACACCGGAAATCACTTTGCGGCAGGCGGCGGTCATGGTTGGTTGCAGCATGATGGCAAACGGGCTGTTTTCCATATGTTTGGTCTGCAATTCTTCATAGAGTTTGATACGGGTGGCCGGATCCGATTCTTTCAGCGCCTGGGTGCTCAGATCTGAGATTTCCTTATCCTGCCAGCTACAACGCCATGCCAGCGTACGGCTCTTGGCGGCGTCGGTGTTATCCGGATTGCTGCAGAAGGCTTCGGCGTTAGAGTTCGGGTCAAAGTAATCCGCGCCCCATTGGGTCATTGCCAGTTGTTGCTGACGAGCACGCATTTTGGTCAGTACCTGACGGCTTTCCGCGGCCAGCAGCGTCACTTTAATCCCCACTTCGGCGAGGTTAGATTGCAATGCCTGCACGATGTCAGAAGAAGGTGAAGCGGAGTAGTGATCTAAGGTGATTTCAAAACCATTCGGGAAACCCGCTTCGGCCAGCAAGGCTTTGGCTTTTGCCACATCACGTTTGTACATGATGGTGTTCACTGCCGCCGGGAACCCTTCAGGCAGGAAGCTCTGATGGATTTTGTGGGTCAGCGGCACGATATGCTGCTGGATATTCTCGTAATCGATAGCCCATTTGATCGCCTGCCAGACCTGCGGTTTAGCCAGATTCGGATGCGCGGTATTGGCAGACAACATAAAGGTGCCGGCGATACCTTTTTGTACCAGCGTGAAGTTTTTGTCGTTGATCAGCGGACGCAACTGCTCGGTGGTCAGGTTACGGGCGATATCCACATCGCCTTTTTGCAGCATCAGCAACTGAGCGGAAGGGTCGATAATATGGCGCATGATGATGCGCTGAATTTTGCCTGCGTGCGGGTTGTTCTTGTTGCTTTCCAGAATCACGGATTCACTGACTTTCCAGTCGCGCAACTTGAACGCACCGGAACCGGCACTGTTTTTCTTCAGCCAGGCATTACCCAAATCGTCACCGGTCTGATTCGCCAGACAGGCGGATTTTTGCACGATACTGCCGACGTTGGCGGTCAGGCAATACAACAGGAAGGATTCAGATGCCGGTTCAGCGGTTTTGATCACCAGCGTTTTGGCGTCAGGCGCGGTAATCAGGCTCTCGACGTTATCTTTGGTGTAACCAAACTGATTAATAATGTAGGCCGGGCTCTTATCGAGTTTCACAACGCGTTGCAGGGAGAAAGCGGCGTCTTCGGCAGTAACCGGTTTGCCATCGGCCCATTTGGCTTTCGGATCCAGCTTGAAGGTAAAGGTTTTTTTGTCGTCAGAAGCCGTCCAGGACACTGCCAGATCGCCTTCAATTTCATCAGGGGAGGCCAGTTTAGGTTTCACCAGTTGCTGATACATATTACCGGTAATTTCACTGCCCACGGACTCAAAGCTTTCATGCGGATCAAGGCTGGTAATGATGTCGAGTTGAATAGCCATGACCAGTATTGATGCCGGCGTGGCAGCAAACACGGCATCAAATTTCAGGTAGGACAGCACAGGTATTGCGGAAAAACCGGTAACAAATTGACGCCTGGTAACCATAACTACTCCCATCGTGTTGATATATAAAAGTAAAATTAAAAATTACGGTGGCAAACCCTTGACTTAACTCCAGGCAACTGGCTTAAATGAAAAACGGTTGCTTTGCACTCGTCGACGTTTCATATCGAAAAAACTAATGTGAAGCGTACTGTGTTTGTTCAAAGCTGGTGCAGCATGACTCCATTACTGCACCCCGCATGAACAAATCTCCGTTGTCTTAGTCATGCTTAATCAAAGGTAGACCTTTTTTATGAATAACGTAGCGCACGGAACTGAAGAATTAATGCCGGTTTTTGATGGACATAACGATGTTTTGCTGCAACTTTGGACAGAACATCATCAGGATCCTGAACGCGCATTCCTTCAGGGGCCCGCCAGCGGACAACTGGACCTGCCGCGCTGTCGTGAAGCAGGCTTTGCTGGCGGGCTTTTCGCCGCCTGGGTGCCGACTCCGGATATTGATCTAGCAATTAGCGTGCCGGATCGTTCAGTGGACCCCCGTTTTCTGCCCGAAGGTACTCAAAAACATCCTGATTTTTCCCCTACACCTTCTTTCGATTTTGCACGTGATGTCACATTTGGCATGATGGCGTTCCTGCTGAGAATCGAAGCGCAATCGCAGGGCAAGGTGAAAATTTGTCGTACCGCGCAGGAGATCAGGCAGTCAATGCATAACCATGCATTAGCTGTGGTTATGCATATTGAGGGCGCCGAGGCAATTGATGAGGATTTGTATAATCTTGATGTGCTTTACAGCATGGGGCTGCGTTCCCTGGGGCCGGTATGGAGTCGTCCGAACATCTTCGGTGAGGGTGTGCCGTTTAAATATCAGACCTCACCGGATACCGGACCGGGGCTGACAGAGGCGGGTGTGCGTCTGGTGAAAGCCTGTAACCAGAAACGCATCATGATTGACCTCTCTCATCTGAATGAAAAAGGCTTCTGGCAGGTGGCTGAATTAAGTGATGCGCCGCTGGTGGCCAGCCATTCCAACGCATTCAGTATCTGCCCGCAGTCACGTAACCTGACCGATAAGCAGCTGCACGCCATCAAAGAAAGCCAGGGCTTCGTCGGGCTGAACTTTGCGGTGCCATTCCTGCGTGAAGACGGTAAACGCAGTGATGATACCGGCACCGATATTATGGTACGTCACATGGATTATCTGGTTGAGCATCTGGGTGAGGAGGGGGTCGGATTGGGATCAGACTTTGATGGCGCATCGATGGCACCGTTTTTGAAGGATGTGCGCGGGTTACCGGTGCTGGTTGAAGCCCTGCGCAAAGCGGGCTACGGCAATGCGCTGCTGGAAAAAATCTGCTACAAAAACTGGGTGAATGTGCTGGAACGTACCTGGGGAAACTAAGCGGGCCGCAAGGGCGTTCGCGGCAAAAAAAAGGCAGCCACCAGGGCTAATGCCGATCAGTTAAGCATTTTTATGAATACAAATTCATTTTTGTGCTTCAAAGGATAATGAAGGAATCAGGCTTATAGCGCTATTTTTCTTCATCGAAGGCCCAAATTCACGGACCTCATTTCCTTAAGTGACCAGCATTAGCCACCTGGGCTGCCTTTTTGCTGTCTGTCATTCAGACTTATTTGAAGAAGTCTGCGCTTACAGTCAGGTTGCCACCGCTCTTGTTCTGCCACTGGCGGGTAATGTGGTAGAACTTGGCACCCTTGGCAGCCGCACGGTTCGCGACTTCCTGCGAAACATCCGTGGTGCTGTTGAAGTGGCCGGTAAAAGTGGTGGAATCAAACGGAACCATCTGTGCGGCAGTTACGTCATTCACTTCCTGAATCTTTGCACCGTTAGTGGCAGTGACAGTGTAACGCTTACCAGTTGATGACTGCGTTTCAAAGAAACGGCCAACATCACGGCTTGGGCTACCAGAGGATGCCACACCCGGAATTTCGACCTTGGCTGCTGCTGCTCCGCCCGCTGCCAGTGCTGCTTTACCGGCTTCAGAATCAGCAGGGATAGCATCCGGAGACTGAACAACACGTTTTTGTGCATCTTTCTTATAAATGAATGCAGTGATGTACTGGTTGCCGCCGCTGTTGGCATCAATCTGGCGAACGATGAAGAAGGAATACGCCCCTTTTTCTTTCGCTGCTTTCGTAATGGCATCGTTGACGTCTGGCTGGCTGCGGTAGAAACCGTTCACGGTGACGGTATCGAAAGGTTCGAGGCCGTAAGCAACATCTTTAGGCAGCTCAACCACACCGTTGATAACACGGTAGTGAGGATCATTGCTGATTTCTGGCGCATCTTTTTTATAGATGTCTGCAACTACGCGCCAGTTCCCGCTATTGTTAGTGCTGTTGGTATCTTGAATATAAAAATAATCTGCACCCAGCGTATCGGCACGGCGGGAAACGGCGTCAGCGGCGTCGCCCAGCGTGTTGAACCGCCCGGTAATAACAATGCGATCAAAAGGCTTGATGGCTGCGGCTTTCTGCGGGCTAATTTCCTGCGCGGCATGTGCAGCAGACAGCGCAGAAACAGAAAACAGGGCCGATGCGATGATCGTTTTTGTCAGCTTCATAAAAAATCCTTCCACCTTGCGCAGTAATGTTGAAACGTGCTGAATTCTTGATGTGTAACAGGTTAGCGGACGATTATTGCATGTAACAATGCCAAGTGTCTCAGCAATTTATGGCAATAATGCGTGTGCTACCGGTATATCACATCACTTTTATTACTGCGCATAACTTATATAAGTTTGTTGAATAATCCAAGTAGTGAAATAAATGTTAATTATTCACTATTTTCTAACTTTTATGCCCAGTCCGAGCGGGTTATGGTAGAAGGATCCTGAGTGATTGATCCGGTGTTACGGTTGTTATGAGGTGGATTAAAGGCTTGTTTCTCAGGGTTTGCAGCAGGTTTGCGGACCATATCGACTTTTTTAATAATAATWACCTGTCTATCGCTGTGATACGTAGATTATTGATTAGATATTCAGTAGGTTATAGTCAGCCTGAAAAAATAAAATTCGGTGGCTTATGAACCGACGGGCTTGTACTTGAATTGTTATGTCGATGACAAAAATCATCAATGAAAAGGGTGAAGGGAATACTATGCGTATTGGTGTACCAAGAGAGCGGTTGACCAATGAAGCCAGGGTTGCAGCCACGCCGAAAACGGTGGAGCAGTTGTTGAAACTCGGCTTTACGGTCGCTATCGAACAGGGGGCCGGTAAGTTAGCCAGCTTTGAAGACTCGGCTTATGAGCAAGCGGGGGCATCAGTCGTCAGCGGTGATGATGTATGGCACTCAGATATCGTTTTGAAGGTTAATGCGCCAGAAAACGATGAAATCGATAAATTACAGGCGGGAACCACGTTAGTCAGCTTTATCTGGCCTGCGCAAAACCCTGATCTGATCCAAAAACTGGCCGACCGTCAGGTGACGGCAATGGCTATGGATTCTGTGCCGCGTATTTCCCGTGCGCAATCCCTTGATGCCCTGAGCTCAATGGCTAACATTGCCGGTTATCGTGCGATCGTTGAAGCGGCGCATGAGTTCGGTCGTTTCTTTACCGGGCAGATTACTGCTGCGGGTAAAGTGCCACCGGCAAAAGTGATGATTATCGGTGCCGGTGTGGCTGGGCTGGCTGCTATCGGTGCAGCTGGCAGCCTCGGTGCTATCGTCCGTGCGTTTGATACCCGCCCGGAAGTGAAAGAGCAGGTCAAAAGTATGGGCGCTGAATTCCTCGAGCTGGATTTCGAGGAAGAAGCAGGCAGCGGCGACGGTTATGCCAAAGTGATGTCCGAAGCGTTCATTAAAGCGGAAATGGCGTTGTTTGCGGCGCAGGCCGAAGAAGTGGACATTATCGTCACGACCGCGTTGATCCCTGGCCGTCCTGCACCGAAGCTCATCACCAAAGAGATGGTTGCCTCTATGAAGCCGGGCAGTGTGATCGTCGATCTGGCGGCTCAGACAGGCGGTAACTGTGAGCTGACAGTAGCAGACAAAATCACGACCACTGAAAACGGCGTGAAGATTATCGGCTATACCGATTTGCCAAGTCGTCTGCCCACGCAGTCTTCCCAGCTTTACGGCACCAACCTGGTTAACCTGCTGAAATTGCTGTGCAAAGAGAAGAACGGTGAAATCGAGATTGATTTCGAAGATACCGTTGTGCGCGGTGTAACAGTCGTGAAATCCGGCGAAGTCACCTGGCCTGCGCCGCCGATTCAGGTCTCTGCTCAGCCTCAGGCTGCGAAAGCCGCAGAGCCTGTTGCCAAAGTTGAAGCCAAACCGGCGTCGCCGTGGACCAAATTCATCATTATGGCTGTGGCTATTGTGCTGTTTGGCTGGCTGGCGAACGTTGCCCCGAAAGAATTCCTTTCCCACTTTACCGTATTCGCGCTTTCGTGCGTGGTCGGGTATTACGTGGTGTGGAATGTCAGTCATGCGCTGCATACCCCGCTGATGTCGGTGACTAACGCCATCTCCGGGATTATCGTGGTCGGTGCCGTACTGCAAATCGGTCACGGCGGCTGGGTGAGTTTCCTGTCCTTCGTCGCTGTTCTGATTGCCAGTATCAATATTTTCGGCGGATTCACCGTCACTCAGCGCATGCTGAAGATGTTTCGTAAGAACTAAGGGGAATATATGTCTGGGGGTTTAGTAACAGCAGCATATATTGTTGCCGCAATTCTGTTTATTTGCAGCCTGGCTGGGTTGTCAAAACATGAAACATCCAAGCAGGGTAACATTTTCGGTGTCACCGGGATGGCGATCGCGTTAATCGCGACCATCCTTGGACCTGACTCCGGCAATGTTGGCTGGATCATCGTTGCTATGGTGATTGGCGGTGCGATCGGTGTTTATCTGGCGCGTAAAGTCGAAATGACCGAAATGCCTGAACTGGTGGCGATTCTGCACAGCTTCGTGGGTCTGGCGGCGGTTCTGGTGGGCTTTAACAGCTATCTGGATCACGGTGTTGTGCCGATGGAAGGTGTGATGGAAAATATCCATCTGACCGAAGTATTCCTCGGTATCTTCATCGGCGCAGTGACCTTTACCGGTTCGATTGTGGCGTTCGGCAAACTGCGTGGGATCATCTCTTCCAAACCGCTGGCATTGCCACACCGGCATAAACTGAATCTGGCTGCACTGGTCATTTCCTTCCTGCTGATGGTGATGTTTGTTCGCACTGAAAGCGTAGGGCTGCAGGTTCTCGCATTACTGATCATGACCCTGATCGCACTGGCGTTTGGCTGGCACCTGGTGTCCTCCATCGGCGGCGCGGATATGCCGGTTGTGGTTTCCATGCTGAACTCCTATTCCGGTTGGGCTGCGGCTGCGGCAGGTTTCATGCTCAGCAACGACCTGCTGATCGTCACCGGTGCGCTGGTGGGGTCTTCCGGTGCAATTCTGTCCTATATCATGTGTAAAGCCATGAACCGTTCGTTCATTAGTGTGATTGCAGGCGGTTTCGGTACTGACGGTTCTTCTACCGGTGATGCTGAAGAGATGGGTGAATATCACGAAGCCAGCGCGGAAGATGTGGCTGACATGCTCAAAAATGCCAGCTCGGTAATCATCACTCCTGGCTATGGCATGGCAGTTGCTCAGGCACAGTATCCGGTGCATGACATCACGGCGAAATTGCGCGCGAAAGGCATCAAGGTGCGTTTCGGTATTCACCCTGTTGCGGGGCGTCTGCCGGGCCACATGAACGTCTTGCTGGCCGAAGCAAAAGTGCCGTATGACATCGTGCTGGAAATGGATGAAATCAATGATGATTTCAGCGATACCGACGTGGTGCTGGTTATTGGTGCCAATGACACCGTGAACCCGGCCGCGCAGGAAGATCCGCGCAGCCCAATCGCCGGTATGCCAGTGTTGGAAGTGTGGAAAGCGCAGAACGTGATTGTGTTTAAACGTTCAATGAATACCGGTTATGCCGGTGTGCAGAACCCGCTGTTCTTCAAAGAAAATACCCAAATGCTGTTTGGCGATGCTAAAGAAAGCGTAGAGAAAATCCTGCGCGCGCTGTAATCAATCGAAATCCGTAATGCAAAAAGGCCAGTCAGTTGACTGGCCTTTATTTTTTGTATGAATCAGACTTTACTCGTCTTCATCTTCTTCGTCGTCATCTGACGTAATAGGGCATTCGAAATCATCGGGTTTGATTGCCAGCAAATCGCATTTCAGATGGTCGATCACCTGTTCGGTAGTATTCCCCAAAAATGCGGCAGAAAGGCCGGTGCGGCCAATCGCACCAAGAACAACCACACCTGCCTGCAAATGCTCTGCAAGGTCAGGAATGACTTCTTCCGGCAGGCCTTTTTCCACGTGCGTATATTTTTCATCAAGCTGGAATTTCTGTCGCAACGCTTTCATCGCAATCAGATGCTGACCGCGGATGGCGTCGTTATATACGCTTGGGTCGAAGTCCGGCAGTTCAATAGCAATATTGATTGGCGTAACCGGATAGGCGCCGACCAGATGGACTTCCGTCTGATTAACGTGAGACGCCAGCTCAATGGTCTCTTTCACCAGTTTAATGTTGAGCGGGTYGTGATAAGGTTCTTCGCTGGAAAGGTTGACAGCAACCACCGCTTTGCCGCCTTCCGGCCACGGCTGGTCTTTTACCATCCATACCGGACACGGACATTTACGCAGTAAGTTCCAGTCAGTCGGAGTGAAAATAACAGACTCAAGGCGGTCATGCTGATGAGCCATTTTCAACAACAAGTCGTGATTATTGGAAACGACTTCCTGAATAATGGCTTCGAAAGGTTTGTTATGCCAGACAACTTTGACATCAATGGGAATGCCCGCTTCGACATAATACCGGCACTGTTCTTTAATCCATTCTTCCCGTTCGCTGATCACACTTTGTCGCATACTGGTCCGTTCGTCGGGCGACAGCATGGTGGTCATCTCATAGGAGAAGTCATAAATCGACAGGAAGGCTTTGATGCGGCCGCCATTACGTTGCACCAGATAAACGGCACGACGTAGCGCGGGTTGGTCATCCTGATTGGGGTCTATAGCAACCAGTAAATTCTGATACTTAGCCATGGGGACTCCTTAACACCTGTAGAAGAACGGCGGTCAGTGTATTAAGTACAGAGTAAACCAAGATTAAGCAATCGGACAGAGGAGAAATTGAGTCGGATCAACAAATTATTCTTTGCAGATCCGACTCAATATTTATCAGGCAGAAACCGGAGCAGACTGACCGGCTAATTGAGAAAGCATTTCATGATTCTCAATGGTGATGTATTTACCTTTTACGCTCAGCATTTCTGATTTCTGGAAACGACCGAGTAAACGGCTGATAGTTTCCACGGTCAGGCCGAGGTAATTACCGATGTCGCCACGGGTCATGGTCAGGCGGAATTCGCGCTGAGAGAAACCACGTTGCGCAAAGCGGCGGGAGAGGTTGTAGATAAATGCAGCCAGTCGTTCTTCAGCATTTTTCTTCGACAACAGCAGGATCATATCCTGGTCGCCTTTTATCTCACCGCTCATCAGGCGCATCATTTGCTGGCGCAGATTCGGCATTTTTCCGGAGAGATCGTCGAGGGTCTCAAACGGAATTTCACAAACCATAGACGTTTCCAAAGCTTGCGCAAAACTTGGATGCTGTAAGCCTCCAATGGCATCAAAACCCACTAAATCGCCCGCAAGATGGAAGCCTGTGATTTGCTCGTCGCCTTGCTCAGTGATGGTGTAACTTTTGATGGTGCCTGAGCGAATCGCATATAAAGACTTCAGTTCATCACCGGCTTTAAACAATGCCTGACCTTTTTGGATCGGCTTTTTCCTTTCAATAATGTTGTCTAACTGATCGAGTTCATGTTCGTTCAGCGTGAAAGGAATACAAAGCTGGCTGATGCTACAGTCCTGACAATGGATTGCACAGCCACCAGATTGGATACGTCGAATAATACGCTTTTCCGGGATCATAAGAGTCACTCTGGCAATATTGATATGGGTCAATTTTAACATCTTTTGCAGCGAGTGATAAGTAGCTATAAGTAGCTAAAAGGGCGAAATGTTAAAAAACCCCGTTTTTTAACGGGTTTTTTTTCTCATTATTTTGATCTGCACTGAGAATTAAGCCCAATTGAGAATCAATGAGATTCAAAGCTGGATCAAATTATCAGTAAAAAGAATATTTAAATTTTAGAGAATAAGTAGATTGAATCAATTTAGGAGAGAAAACGTCTATTTCATTATCCGTTTTGGTTCGTTATTGACCAAGGTTTTTTGCAATTCTTGCCGTAAAAGACGCATCGGATTATGGCATAAAACGCCGTACCGGATCGACTTTGATACCCATTCACCTCACAACCGCTTACAATGGCTGAATTCGTTTAGCTTTCGTTTACTTTAGGAAAGGTGTAATGCAGTCTGATTCTCTGGGTTTTCCGTTTGAAACCACGCTTGTTTTTATCGTTGTAGCTGTTGCGGCGCTGCTGACTGACATCTTTGCCCACCGCAGTCATAAGCCTATCGGCCTGAAAAGTGCCTCCCTTTGGACCCTATTCTGGATCGCTGTTTCTCTTGGTTTTGCCGGATTCTTATATATCCATCACGGCAAAGAAGTCGCCAGTCTTTTCCTTACCGGTTATGCGCTGGAACAGGTGCTTTCCATTGATAACCTGTTTGTGATTATGGCCATTTTTACCTGGTTTAAAGTGCCGGATGGCTATCGTCACCGCATTCTTTACTGGGGCGTGATTGGCGCAATTGTCTTCAGGGGGATTTTCGTGGTGATTGGTACCAGCCTGCTGGCGCTGGGGCCATGGGTGGAAATGGTGTTTGCCGTTGTCATTCTCTGGACCGCTATTCTGATGATGCGCGCCTCCAGCGATGATGAAGAAAATGATGATTACTCCGATCATATTGCTAACCGTATGGTACGTCGTTTCTTCCCGGTGTTCCCGAAACTGGTGGGGCCACATTTTCTGGTCAGCAGTGAGCAGGTAGAAGCTGAACTGGCGAAGCCGGAAAATCAGGGCTTCAGCTTTACGGTGAAGAAGGGCGTACGTTATGCAACGCCGTTATTGCTGTGCATTGCTGTGGTTGAAATTTCAGACCTGATGTTTGCGTTTGACAGCGTACCTGCCGTCATCGCTGTCAGCCGTGAACCTCTGATCGTCTATTCCGCCATGATGTTTGCCGTGCTTGGTTTACGTACGATGTATTTCGTGCTCGAGGCTCTGCGTAAATATCTGGTGCATCTGGAGAAATCAGTGATCTTCCTGCTGTTCTTCGTGGCGGCAAAACTGGCACTGAATTCCAGTAACCATCTGTGGCATCACGGGATTGAAATCAGCGCATTAGCCAGCCTTTACGTGGTGCTGGGTGTTCTGGCGTTAGGCATCATTGCCAGCTTACTTTTCCCAGGGAAAAAAGAAGCCGCGTAACGCCAGTCTGAAATTTATGCATAAAAAAACGCTGCGATTGCAGCGTTTTTACTTTCTGCGGTAATTCTTTTAAAAGGCGTTACACATCGCCTTCATTATCTTTTTCGACTGCTTCATGAATGCGGTCCAGCATGTCCGGGAAGGCGGACTGCACACGGCTCCAGCTTGGAATGAACGGCTTTTCGCTCGGCGTATCCACAAAAGCCTGACCGGCTTCCATGATCGCGCCTGAGAATAATTCTACCGCCGATTCCTCGCTGTGACGGTCAAAAGTTAACCCGTTCATTTTGGCGTCATTTTCAAATCCGTCGATCATGTCCAGCGCATTACGATAATAGGTCGCTTTCAGAATACGGAAAGACTCACTGGTAATATTCACGCCGAGAATAGCCATCTTACGATACAGCGCTTTGGTGATATCAATACTCATGCGCTGTAAACCATTAGACGCATCCTCTTCTGACATCGGCTGGTGTTTATGGTCGTAATTGTCGGCAATATCCACCTGACAAATACGCTTGGTCGCCGTATTACGGTGCAGTTCTGACAGCACACCAATTTCCAGCCCCCAGTCACTCGGAATGCGCAAATCGTTCAGAACATGCGTGCGCATCGCAAATTCACCTGAAAGCGGGTAACGGAAGGTGCGCAGATACTCAAGAAAATCAGAGTGGCCGTAAACGATTTGCAGGGATTTCAGCAACGGGAAAACCAGCAGGCGACCGACGCGGCCATTGAATTTCCCGTCTGCTACACGGGCGTAATAACCTTTGCAGAAATCGTAATGGAAGTTGGGATTGGCCACCGGATACATCAGGCGAGCCAGCATCTCGCGACTGTACGTGACAATGTCACAATCATGCAGCCCGACCACTGAGGTGCGGCGCGAGGCCAGCGTATAGCCGACACAAAACCACACATTGCGGCCTTTGCCCGGTTCATTCGGGGAAAGGTTTTCTTTCTTAAGCTCCTCATCCAGTGCAGTCAGGCGCGGACCGTCATTCCATAAAATGCGGTGACGCTGCGGCAGGCGGGAGAAAAATTCGCGGGCAAATAAAAATTGATCACGGTCAGCGCGATCTAAACCAATAACGATTTCTTCCAGATACGGGACTTTCGTCAGCTCGTCGACAATGCGCGTCAGCGCCGGACCTTCCAGTTCTGAAAATAACGACGGTAATATTAATCCCATTGAACGGCGGCCGGAGAACACCTGCAGATCGTATTCCAGTTCTTCGACTTTGCGGTTCGTCAGATTATGAAAATTAGTAATGACACCATCCTGATAAAAATCGCTCATACGGTATTCTCCAATTTTAGAATAGATAAAATTATTGGAAGTCTTCTCTGCAAACACAGAACGATAAACAATGTGGAAACCAACTGTTAATAAAGTATTTTACCTTTTCCATTTTTCCTTCAGAGAAGGGTAATAAAATGATTCAGCCCCTGACTCCAGCCGCGCGGGCCAAATTCATCGGTGCGAAAAACCTGTGTCACATCGTCTCGCTGTAGCGGCATTTCATGCTCATGATGGCCTTTGATCACCACGGCGTAATTCACCGCTTCCAGCATAGATAAATCATTAGGGCCATCTCCCAGACCTATGCTTAACACCGGATGACCGCGTTTTTGCTGATAGCGCGCCGTTAACCATTGCACCGCCTGACCTTTACCGGCACCAGCCCCCATTACGTGCCAGAAACGCCCGCCGCGTGTCAGTGACAGGCCTTCGCGCGTGAGACATTTTTTCAGGTGCGCGAAATCCAGATCATTACCGAACCAGATCAGCGGTTCAGAAGCGTCACGTTGCATCGCCAGTGCCGCGTCCTTGACCGCCAGTCCGGTCCAGACTGCGACCTGTTTCGCCGTAACATCACCAAAGCCGCGAAACTCAAAATCATAACGCTGGCGTAGTTCCACTAAAACCTGGCGGATCTCGCGATAACTCGCGCCGGAAAGGTGAAACGGCGCGGCGTCCTCATCCCGCCAGTCAGGTGGCAGATGAATGATTGCGCCATTTTCTGCAATAAAAGGCTGCTGTGTCAGATTCAGATCAGCCTGCAGTTCCGCCACTTCGGCTGAGGTTTTACTGGTGGTTAAAATTAACGGAACCTGTGCCACCGAGAGTTTATCCAGCCAGGGCTGCGCGGGTTGCCAACTGTAATCATGATGGTCGAGCAGTGAGCCATCAAGGTCAGTGAAAATAATCAAGGGATCATCAAGGTAAGGCATTTTTTCTCCTCAATTGTGCCGGGGAACGCAAGCACAAGCTCACTGGTTTACTTCTTCCCCAGCAGCTAAGTATAGATATAAAAATGAGTTTTAACGGCGGGCAGGGCATTTCCGGAATTTTTACCGACGCAGTTCCGCAGGCGTGTGACTTTACCCGCAGCGGGTTTATGGCGATAATTTGGTGCAGTCCCCCCGCTGAAAAAGAGGTAAGCAGATGAGCGAAGATGATGATTTATTCAGTCAGGAGATGGCAGGTGTACAGCCACTGGCGTCGGATAAACGGGTGGTCTACCTCAAAAACTCAGTTGCGGGGCACAAGGTGAGTGCAGACCCTGAGTCGGAAATACGTGAGAATCCGCTGACTACCGGCTTTCTGAATATTCAGCCATGCGATGACCCTCTCGAATACAAACACGATGGCGTACAGCAGGGAGTGCTGGATAAACTCCGGCAGGGGAAATACCCGCTGGAAGCCAGCCTGAACCTGTTGCGCAAACCTGTTGAGCAGTGCCGTCAGGAACTGTTTGCCTTTTTCTGTCAGGCACAGGCTGAAAATTTACGCACCTTGCTGATTATTCATGGGCGTGGCCGCGAAGACGAAAGTCATGCGAATATTGTGCGCAGTTATATTGCCAAATGGCTGCAGCAACTGGATGACGTGCAAGCGTTTTGCGTCGCTGTTCAGAAAGATGGCGGTGCAGGAGCCTGTTATGTCGCACTAAAGAAAACCGCGCAGGCAAAACAGGAAAACTGGGAGCGCCACGCCAAGCGCAGCCGGTAATTTTTATTGCGCTATGGTTCAACGGTGCGTCCGTTGCAGCGTGGTTTAAGCATCACCCCTTACTGTCCTGATACTTTTCATGCCCGGCGACGGGCACTTAATCGAGTTATTTCCATGTTCTCAATACCGGTTTATCTGCGCTGTACACTTGTGTTGTGCGGCGTCAGCCTTTTATCTGCCTGTGATCGTCATATTCCTGAGCCGCTGGTGATTGAGGGCAAAACTATGGGCACGTTTTATCGTGTCAGTCTGGCAGGAGTGGATAAAAACCGGGAACCGGCGCTGCGCGAACAAATTGAAGCACAGCTTAAAGAAGACGATCATCAGCTGTCGACTTACAAAGATGACTCCGTACTGTCACGTTTTAATCAGTATCAGGGCAACGTGCCGCAGCCGATCAGTGAAGGAATGGCCGATGCGATTGTTACCTCCATCCGGATTGGCAGGCTGACCGGTGGCGCGATGGATATTACTGTCGGCCCGCTGGTGAATCTGTGGGGATTCGGGCCGGACAAACAGCCGGTAAAAATCCCGACAACGGAGCAAATCGATGCCGCCCGCGCCCGCACGGGTTTACAGCATCTTAAAGTGATCCAGCAAAATGACGGGCAGTACCTGCAAAAAGATTTACCCGGGATGTATGTCGATCTCTCGACCGTGGGCGAAGGCTACGCTACCGATCATCTGGCACGTTTAATAGAAGGCAACGGCATCAGCAATTATCTGGTGTCTGTCGGCGGAGCGGTGGTTTCCCGCGGGCATAACGCGCAGGATAAACCCTGGCAGGTGGCAGTTCAGAAACCGACGGACAAAGAAACTGCGGTGCAGGCGATTGTTGATTTGCAGGGCATGGGGATCAGCACTTCCGGCAGTTATCGTAATTATTACGAACTGAACGGCAAACGCCTTTCACACATCATTGATCCGGCGACCGGTTCGCCGATCACGCACAAGCTGGTGTCAGCCACGGTGATTGCACCGACCGCACTGGAAGCGGATGGCTGGGATACCGGCCTGATGGTACTTGGCACGAAGAAAGCGCTGGCGCTGGCTGAGCAACAGCATCTGGCGGTGTATCTCATCACCAGAGAAGGCGACACGTTTAAAAGCTACATGTCTCCACAATTCAAAGCCTATCTGAAAGATCCGGAGTAGGTTTTCGCTGCTTCAGATCCTCCTTGTCTGAAGCAGCGCCAAAGTCTTAGTGTTTCGCGGTGCTGATCAGCTCGAACAACACGACAGTGCGGGAGGTGCAGACGTACTCGCGGCCAAACTCAAAGTTGTGCTCGTTGATGTCGTCCGGCTGGAAGGTATCGAAAATATGTCGCCAGCTTTCACCGTGCGCCACCGAAGGCAAGGTGAACACCACGTCTTCGTGTGACGCGTTGAACAGCAGCAACACGGTGCTTAGTGAGCCCTGGCGAACCAGACCGGTGGGCTGGGCGCGCCCGTCAAGCAGCATCGCAATGCATTTGGCATGCGGATCTTTCCATGCCGCATCCGTCATTTCCGGCCCCTGTGGCTGGAACCAACTGACATCTTTCACTCCCAGTTTTTCATGCAATGCGCCCGTCAGGAAACGTCCGCGATGCAATATCGGGAAGCGCTTACGCAGGGCAATGAGCCGGTAGGTGAATAGCAACAACGACTGACCTTTGTCTCCAATATCCCAGTTCACCCAGGCAATCTCTGTGTCCTGACAATAGGCGTTATTATTGCCGTTTTGCGAGCGGCCAAATTCATCACCCGCAAGCAGCATCGGCGTTCCCTGAGAAAGCAGTAACGTCGCCAGCATATTACGCATTTGCCGCAACCGCAGTTCATTGATGGCCGGATCGTCAGTCGGGCCTTCCACACCATAGTTGGCCGAAATATTGTTATCGCTGCCATCCTTGCCGTCTTCGCCGTTCGCTTCGTTGTGTTTACTGGCATACGACACCCAGTCATTGAGCGTGAAACCATCATGGGCAGTAATAAAATTCACGGAAGCATAAGGCTTGCGGCCCCGGTGATTAAACAGATCTGCTGAACCGGAAAGCCGTGTGACAAACTGCGCCAGTTGGCCCTCGTCGCCACGCCAGAATTTGCGCACCGTGTCGCGGAACCGGTCGTTCCATTCCATCCAGCCCGGCGGGAAGCCGCCCACCTGATAGCCGCCGGGACCGCAATCCCAGGGTTCGGCGATCAGTTTGCACTGACTGAGGATCGGATCCTGACGGCAGGTGTCGAGAAAACCGCAGCCCTCATCAAAGCCATAGCTTTCACGTCCGAGGATCGTCGCCAGATCAAAGCGGAAACCATCGACCTGCATCTCGGTTGCCCAGTATCGCAGCGAGTCTGTGACCATCTGTAATACGCGCGGATGACTGAGATTGAGCGTATTACCGGTACCGGTATCGTTAATGTAATAACGCTTATTGTCCGGCATCAGCCGGTAATAGCTGGCGTTATCGATACCTTTAAAAGACAGCGTCGGACCCAGCTCGTTACCTTCAGCGGTATGGTTGTAAACGACATCCAGAATGACCTCAATACCCGCAGCGTGCAGGGTGGCGATCATTTGTTTGAATTCGTTGACGGTATGCGTTGCCATATATTGCGGATGCGGCGCAAAGAAACTCAGCGTGTTGTAGCCCCAGAAATTATGCAGACCTTTATCCTGCAAGTGCCGGTCATCGGTGAAGGCGTGGACCGGCATCAGCTCGACAGACGTGACCCCGAGAGAACGGATATAGTCCACGATATGCGGCGTGCTCATGCCGGAAAACGTGCCGCGCAAATGCTCAGGTACTGCCGGATGGCGCATGGTATAGCCGCGTACATGCGTCTCATAAATCAGGGTTTTTTCCCAGGGGATATGTCTTTTACGTGAACGGGCCCACGAGAATGCCGGATCAATCACCCGGCATTTAGGCAAAAACGGTGCGCTGTCACTGTTATCGATGTGCAAATCTTTCTTTGGGCTTTGCAGGTCATAGGCAAACAGAGCATCGTCCCATTTCAGTTCGCCGACAATCTGCTTGGCGTAAGGGTCGAGCAGTAACTTGGCGGGATTAAACCGGTGACCATCGTGCGGCGCATAGGGACCATGCACGCGATAGGCATACAGCAGGCCAGGACGGGCATCCGGCAGATAACCATGCCAGACTTCATCGGTATATTCCGGCAGTTCGATCACATCATATTGCTCGCCGTTTTCGTTAAAAAGACACAGTTCCACCTTGGTGGCGTTGGCTGAAAACAGTGCGAAATTTACGCCCAGCCCGTCCCAGGTCGCCCCCAGAGGCACCGGCAGTCCTTCGCGTACCCGTGTGGTGTGTCCGGAATCGAAACTGCGCACAATTTCACCGTCGCTGTAAGGCTCGATAATACGTACGCCAAACTCATCTACTGCAATATCAACCTGTAAATGCGCCGGAAGGGTGCGGATTGCTTCCGTTGTTACGGCAGGTTTACTTATCTTGCTGGATCGGGCCTTTGCCATACTTGACGTCACTCCGTTTCAGGGAAATCTGACAAAAATTGCCGAAAAGGGCCGTCTGCGTTCACGCAGACGATAACAACGAGTGTAGACCGGACTTCGTAACTTCTCCCGTAAACCGCCGAAAAGCTGTACAAGAGGAAGGGCTTCGTCGATAGTGAAAGCGAAAAAGCTAGCCTGCTAGTTATTGTCTGACTTTATCCAGAGGAATCTCCATGACCATCGCGTTGCTCAGCCATGTTGAACTTGATGCTGGCTATCCTGACCGGTTCGAAGCGGCCGGTTTTACTCTCTTTTTTGCGACGACGCCTGAACAACGTGCGAACCTTGAGCCGCAGATTGCTCAGCAAATCCGTGCGGTATTAACCATTGGCAGCATCGGACTAAGTGCAACTGAAATGGACGCGTTACCGGCGCTGGAAATCATTTGTGCACAGGGTGTGGGGTTTGAACATATTGATGTCGCGGCTGCAAAACAGCGCGGTATTCACGTCACGAATGGCCCCGGCACCAATAACGCTTCTGTCGCTGACCATACACTGGCGCTGATGCTGGCGGTCACGCGGAAAATCCCGCAGTTTGATGCTGCTGTACGTACGGGAGAATGGAAAAAAACGCGCTGGAATACGCCGGGAATGGCGGGTAAACGTCTGGGAATTATCGGGCTGGGAAATATCGGTGCATTGATTGCCCGCCGCGCGGCGGGCGGATTTGATATGGCGATCGGGTATCACAACCGGCGTTCGCTGGAAGACAGCCCGTACCGTTATTTCCTCACCATCACTGAGCTGGCTGAGTGGGCTGATTATCTCGTGGTGGCGACGCCGGGCGGCAAAAATACCGCCAGGCTGGTGGATGGCAATATTCTGCGCGCGCTGGGGCCGGAAGGGTTTTTGATTAATATTGCGCGGGGAAGTGTGGTGGACAGTGCCGCGCTGATTGCCAGCCTGCACAATAACGAAATCGCCGGTGCCGCACTGGATGTGGTGGACGGCGAGCCGCAGGTGCCGGCGGAAATGCTCACGCTGGATAATCTGGTGATCACGCCGCACGTCGCGGGGCGTTCGCCGGAATCAGTAGAAAATATGCTGACCCTGGTGTTATCAAATCTTGAGGCGCATTTTGGCGGCAAACCGGTCTTGACGCCGGTGCCAGAGTAAGCCGCTGATTGTTACCGTTTTGCTGAGAATGCTTTAAAAACGCTGCTTGCCGGCGTTTTTTTATGGCAGCCAAAAAACAGACACCTGATTTCTATAGTCGTAAAAAGCATAAGTAACCGCTTTTTCTTATTTGTCTGGCATAGCAACAGATCGTAACAATAGGGTTTTCGGCAAGCAAAGAGGCAGACAGCGGTGAACTTTCAACAACTCAAAATTATACGGGAATCAGCGCGATGCAATTACAACCTGACCGAAGTATCGAACATGCTGTTCACGTCGCAGTCAGGTGTCAGCCGTCATATCCGCGAGCTGGAAGATGAGCTGGGCGTTGAGATATTTATCCGTCGTGGAAAGCGCTTACTGGGGCTGACTGAGCCGGGTAAAGAGTTGCTGGCAGTGGCCGAGAGAATTCTCAATGAGGCGCAGAATATCCGCCGTCTTGCGGATGTTTTCTCTAAAGAAGATGCGGGCGTGCTGACCATCGCCACCACTCACACTCAGGCGCGTTACAGTTTGCCTAAAGTCATCAAAGCCTTCCGTGCAATTTATCCGGGTGTACGCCTCGAGTTGCATCAGGGCTCGCCACAGGAAGTGCTGACAATGCTGCTGAGCGGGCAGGCGGATGTCGCCATCGCCAGCGAAAAGCTGATGAATGATCCGTCAGTCGCCGCGTTTCCTTATTACCGCTGGCATCACGCAATTGTCGTACCGCAAGGGCATCCGCTGACGTTGCAACACCCGCTGACGTTACAACATCTGAGCGAACAACCGCTGATCACCTATCGTCAGGGTATCACTGGCCGTTCCCGTCTCGATGAAGCTTTCAGCCGTGCCGCGCTGACCGCCGATATCGTGCTGAGTGCGCAGGATTCTGATGTGATTAAAACCTACGTCGAGCTGGGATTGGGCGTGGGCATCCTGGCAGATAAGGCATTTGAAGCCGCCCGTGATACCGGCCTGCAGTTGATCAATGCCGAGCATTTATTTGAAGCCAATACGGTCTGGCTGGGACTGAAGAAAGCGCAATTGCAGAGAAACTACGTATGGCGGTTTATTGAGTTGTGTAATCCGGGTCTTTCTGTGAATGAGATCAAAGAGAAGGTATTTGCGACGGGCGGGGAGCCGGTGATTGACTATCAGATCTGAGGGGCAAGCTTTTCGCTCCTCCCCCTGCGAAGGAGGAGGCTGGGAGGGAGCTAACGGAGCTAGGTAAATTTTACATATAAAAAAACCGGTCATGAGACCGGTTTTTTCCCTTCGCTAAAAGCGAAACCTAGACTGCCGGTTTGGCGATCACATTGCGGTTTTCCATGCGAACTTCAGCAATGTTCACCTCAATGATGTCGCTCTGGCGGTAGGCCACTTCGCCTTTAATCAGGACAGTACCGGTATCGGCGCTGCACACCAGTTCGTCGCGCACGCTGTGCAGGAACGGAGCAGGGATGAACGCCACGGCACCGATATCTTGCAGACGTATGCGCAGGCCGCCGCGGGTGACATCGATAATTTCAGCACTGAATTTAACGTCAGTGCCGACTTTATCTTCCAGGTAACGGGCATACAACCAGTCACCGACATCGCGCTCGGCCATGCGGTTGGCACGACGGCGTTCTGCCAGTTGAATGGTCATGTCGTCCTGAGGTTTTTCAGCAGACTGTTGCAGGATCATCGCTTTCAGCAAACGGTGGTTCACCATGTCGCCGTATTTACGGATAGGTGATGTCCAGGTCGCATAAGCTTCCAGCCCCAGGCCGAAGTGCGGCCCCGGAGTGGTGCTGATTTCTGCAAAGGTCTGGAAACGACGGATGCGACTGTCGAGGAACTGGGTTGGCAATGCATCAAGCTTACGGCGCAGAGCGCAGAAGCCCGGCAGGGTCAGCAGTTCTTCAGCGTTGGCTTCAACGTCATTCGCCTGCAGCACGGTGACCGCGTTTTCCACCAGCAGAGGATCAAAACCGGTATGCACGTTATAAACGCCGAAACCGAGGCTGTCGCGCAGGGCGATAGCGGCACAGACGTTGGCGGCAATCATCGATTCTTCAACGATGCGGTTAGCAATGCGGCGATGCTCGGCGATGATTTCCAGCACGTTACCTTTCTCACCCAGCACGAAGCGGTAATCAGGACGGTCTTTAAATACCAGTGCATGTTCGGTACGCCATGCGCTGCGCACGTCGCAGACGCGTTTGAGCAGGCGGATCTGTGAGGCGATCACCTCACTGGCCGGTTGCCATTCGCTTTTCTCATCCGCTTCCAGCCAGTCAGACACGTCGTCATAAGCCAGTTTGGCTTTCGACTCGATAGTCGCCGCGAAGAAACGAATGTCGCTGCCCAGTGTGCCATCTGCGCCTACCGTGACAGAACACGCCAGAACCGGACGGCTGACGTCCGGCCACAGGGAACAGATATCATCGGACAATTCACGCGGTAGCATCGGGATGTTGAAGCCCGGCAGATAGTTGGTGAATGCGCGTTTTTTCGCAATGTTGTCCAGCTCGCTGCCTTCGCTGACGTAAGCCGTCGGGTCAGCAATTGCGACAGTCATTTGCAGGGTGCCGTCGCTGTTGTCTTTCACATACAGCGCGTCATCCATGTCCTGCGTACTGCCGCTGTCGATAGTGACAAATGGCAGGGCGGTCAGGTCTTCGCGGGTCAGGCCTTCATCGCGTAGCTCGGCAATGTCAGATTTCGGCGCTTCACGTTCAAGGTTATGACGTGCCAGCGTGACCCACCACGGCGCAAGATCGTCGGCGCCGGTGGTGATCCATTCGGTGATTTCAGCCTGGAAGCTGTGGTCGCCTTCTTTCAGCGGGTGACGGCGCATTTCAGCCACACACCAGTCGCCGTCATTCACTTCATGATTGATGCTGCGGGCAACGCGGCACTGAATAGCATCACGTAATAAAGGATGATCCGGAATGATAGAAAGACGGTCGTCTTTCTTCGTTACGCGGCCAACAAAACGGCTGAGAAAAGGTTCAACCAATGTTTCCGGCTGGACGACTTCACGCTCTTTTTCGGTTTGCAGGGAAGCGATAACGCGATCCCCGTGCATGACTTTTTTCATGTACGGAGGCGGAATGAAATAGCTTTTTTGACCGTCTACTTCAAGAAAGCCAAAGCCTTTCTCAGTGCCTTTTACGATGCCTTCGACACGCGGAGTCTGAGAGTGAAGTTGCTGTTTTAGCTGCGCGAGCAGCGGGTTATCTTGAAACATATCGTCCAGAGAATTGGGGGTTAATGTGGCTCGATTAGCGGCAGACAGTTTTACGCGATCTGACCCCTTCGGGCAAGCGGCATCTGCCCCTTTCGCCTCATAACCCTGAAGCGAAAGGGGAGATTTGCGCGATGTCGCGCAAGTACGACTTATGCGATACGTTGCAGGTCCACTTTTTGTTCGCAGCGACGGATAGTCACCGGTACGGCTTTGGAGGTCGGGGTGTGGGTCTGGTCACCAAAACTGGACATCGGCACCAGCGGGTTGGTTTCCGGATAATAAGCCGCCAGGTTACCGCGTGGAATATCGTAGCTGACCAGTTTAAAACCGGTCACTTTGCGCTCAATGCCGTCGTTCCACAGCGTTTCGATTTCCACCAGTTCACCGTCTTTCAGGCCCAAGTCCACCAGATCCTGCGGGTGAATGAACAACACTTCACGCTGGCCGTAAACACCACGGTAACGGTCATCGAGGCCATAAATGGTGGTGTTGTACTGGTCGTGAGAGCGTAACGTTTGCAGGGTGAACGGCGCATTCTGGTCGCCCATCGGGATCAGCACTTCAGGCAACGGTGATGCACTGAAATTGGCCTTGCCACTCAGGGTGTTGAATTTCAGCTCTGCTGCCGCATTACCGAGATAGAAACCGCCTTTGATATCGCAGCGCGCATTGAAATCCCGGAAGCCCGGAATGGTGGCTTCAATATGCTCGCGGATAAGATTGTAATCGTCAGCCAGCGCCATCCAGTCGAGGTATTTATCACCCAGAACGGCATTAGCGATACCGCAGACAATCGCGGTTTCAGAACGCTGTTCTTTGGATAACGGAATGCCTACGCCTTCGGAGGCATGTACCATGCTGAATGAGTCTTCAACGGTGATGAACTGCGAACCGGTCGCCTGCATATCCAGTTCGGTACGGCCCAGCGTTGGCAGGATCAGCGCTTCTGCACCTGGCGTCAGGTGTGTACGGTTCAGTTTGGTGCTGATCTGAACGGACAAATCCAGATTGCTTAGCGCCTGTTCTGTACGCGGAGTATCCGGTGCCGCCGCCGCCAGATTACCGCCAAGGCAGATCAGGACTTTGGCTTCTTTACGCAGCATGGCTTCCAGCGCTTCAACGGTGTTATGGCCCGGGACACGCGGTGGTGTGAATTTGAAGTGGCTTTCCATCGCATCGAGCAACGCTTTTGGCGCTTTCTCATCGATACCCATGGTGCGGTTACCCTGCACGTTGCTGTGACCGCGCACCGGACACAACCCGGCGCCAGGTTTGCCAAGCTGACCAAACAACAGTTGCAGGTTGGTGATTTCACGCACGGTCGGCACAGAGTGTTTATGCTGCGTCACGCCCATCGCCCAGGTACAAATCACCCGTTCGGCGTTCATATAAATGCTTGCCGCTTCGCGCAAGTCCTGTTCACTCAGACCTGACTGTTCAGTAATTTTTTCCCAGCTGGTGGCATCGACCACGGCCAGATACTCATCGACACCGGCACAGTTTGCCGCGATAAATTCTTCATCGAACAGGGAAGGCTGACCGGAAGCAATACGTTCGCGGTGTGTCTGCAATAACGCTTTAACGATACCGCGCACGGCAGCCATGTCGCCGCCAAGGTTTGGCTGGTAATAGGCGGCGCTGATACGACCGGCTTTCGGTGTCACCACTTCCAGCGGTTTTTGCGGATCGGCAAAACGTTCCAGACCCCGTTCACGCAGGGTATTAAAGCTGACCACTTTTGCCCCCCGGTCAGACGCATGACGCAGACTGTGCAGCATACGCGGATGGTTGGTGCCGGGATTCTGGCCGAAGACAAAAATGGCATCGGCTTTTTCAAAGTCATCCAGACGGATAGTGCCTTTACCGACGCCGATGCTTTGTTTGAGGCCCACACCGCTGGCTTCGTGACACATGTTCGAACAGTCAGGGAAGTTGTTGGTACCGAACATACGGCCGAACACCTGATACAGATAAGAGGCTTCGTTACTGGCACGCCCGGAGGTGTAGAAATCTGCCTGATCGGGACTTTCCAGCCCGTTAAGATGGCTGGCGATCAGTGAGAATGCGGCATCCCAGCTGATAGGCTCGTAATGGTCGGTGGTGCGGTTGTAACGCATCGGATGGGTAAGACGCCCCTGATATTCCAGGAAATAATCGCTCTGTGCACGCAGCTTACTCACACTGTGTTGAGCAAAGAACTCAGGTTCGACGGCTTTGCGGGTGGCTTCCCAGCTGACGGCTTTCGCACCGTTTTCACAGAAGCTGAATGTGCTGTGATTATCGTCTCCCCAGGCACAGCCCGGACAGTCAAAACCGCGACCTTTGTTAACACGCATCAGGTTACGCAGGTTAGAAAGGACCTTCTTACTGTCGAAGACGAAACGGGTGGTGGATTCCAGTGCTCCCCAGCCGCCGGCCGCGCCGTGGTAGGGTTTGATCTCAGTTTTGAATTTCATAGTTATGCTTCGCAGGTGGTTTTTGTCTTGTCTGTGAACAAACCGGATGATGAGTTGTTAACCGGATTGTTAATTTTATGTCACAAGTTTAGGAGCGGGTGACAAGAACGTCTAATCGAATGCTGTGATGGAGCGATAGGAATCCTCTATCGCAGGGAAATATCGGGGAATAACGGAAATTCCCCGCAAGGAAAGGGGCGCATCACCGTATTTCATCCCTGTTGAAAACAGCGGGTTGTGATAATAAAACCTGATTGCAGGCTCAGTGGCAGGTGTTGGTGGAAATTAACGCAAGTTGTAACAGAACCGTTTCACTATGAAATGGTTAGCAAAAGACTAAGGGTTTTTCTGCAGGGGGTTTTAGTGCAACCTATGCCGCAGATTTTATCCTATAGGTTTTTGATATATTGCCGAGTTTAATAATAGCCCGGCAATATGGCGTGTTTAAGGAAGATTCAGTGAAACGTAGTGTAATGAGTGTTTTATCTTGTGTATTGATGTTCTCCGCAGGCAGTGCGAAAGCTATCGCGCCACTGGATTTCCCTGTCGTGCCGCCAAGCATTGACGCCGCTTCTTTTGTGCTGATGGATTATGCCAGCGGTGATGTGCTGGCCGCCGGCAACCCGGATGAACGCCGTAACCCGGCCAGCCTGACCAAACTGATGACAGGTTATGTCATTGACCGCGCGTTAGATCATAAAAAAATCACCATGGATGATGTGGTGACGGTACCGCAGGAAGCCTGGGTCGCTGGCAATAAAAGTCTGGCCGGTTCTTCACTGATGTTTCTAAAGCCAGGTGACCATGTCACCGTGCGTGACCTGATCCGCGGCATCATCATTACTTCCGGTAATGACGCCTGCGTGGCCATGGCCGATTATGTGGCGGGCAGCCAGGATTCATTCGTAGGAATGATGAATCAGTACGTGGTGAGCATGGGGCTGACCAACACCCATTTCGAGACTGTGCATGGCCTGGACGCGCCGGGGCAATACACCACCTCTTATGATCTGGCGAAACTTTCCCGCGCCATTATCGGCGGGGAACCTGAGGAATATCATATGTATGCTGAAAAATCGCTGACGTATGACAACATCACTCAGCAAAACCGTAACGGCCTGTTGTGGGATAAAAACCTGCAGGTTGATGGCCTGAAAACAGGTCATACCGAAAGCGCCGGTTTCAACATTATTGCCTCTGCGACGCAGGGTGACCGTCGTCTGATCGCCGTCGTGATGGGCGGTAAAAGCTCAAAAGGCCGCGAAGAACAGGCGCGCAAACTGCTGACCTGGGGTTTCCGCGAATATACCAGTAAACAGATTTTCAAAGCTGATCAGACCGTTTCCAGCGAACATGTCTGGTTTGGTGCTAATGCACAGGTGAAGGTCGGTTCACTGAGTGATGTCTTTATCAGCGTGCCGCAGGCCGATGCCGATAAACTGAAAGCCCAGTACGTGCTGACCCGTCCGCAGATTGACGCGCCGCTGAAGAAAGGTCAGGAGCTCGGCAGTATTAATATCGTAGATAACGGCAAAGTCATCAAAACCGTGCCGCTGGTCGCACTGGAAGATGTCGCAGAAGGCGGGATCATCAGCCGTGCGATTGATTATGTGAAGCTGAAAATTTAACGTCTGTTCCGCTGGTCAAAACGCAAAAAGAGCCTGCCCGAAAAGCAGGCTCTTTTTTTGCACCTGCTGCACCACAGTTGAACATTCTGCGGCACCGGGGCGACATCTTTATTCCTCCCCGTCGGACAGGGCAGGTGTAATTACCTGAAAATCCCATCGAATCAATGTGGCATGTTTGTTGCTGAGAACTTATTTCTTGCTAGCAATGTTAAAAATCTTTGGCTGGCGTTGACAGGAAATAAGGGAGACGACGAATGACAACATTGAATATGCCCATGACAATCGCGGCCAGCGCACGGTGGCGGCAGTTAGTTCTGGGGCTGATTTGCATGGCGGCGATTTCCAGTCCGCAATATGTCTGGACTCTGCTGACTAAACCGCTCGCGCTTAAACTGGGGGTTCCGCTGGCAGAGTTACAGGTTACGTTCTCGCTACTGATAATTCTGCAAACCTTCTTTTCTCCTTTTCAGGGCAGCCTGATTGAACGTTTTGGCCCGCGGAAACTGATTTCAATCGGCACGCTGTTATCAGGGTTCAGTTGGGTACTGGCGTCACAAGTCAGCAGTATTACCGGCCTTTATCTGGTCTATGGCTGCATCGGCGGACTAGGTACCGGCATTGTTTATGTCGGTGTCGTCGGGTTGATGGTGCGCTGGTTCCCGCATAAACGTGGCTTTGCGGCGGGAATGGTGGCTGCCGGATACGGAATGGGGGCGATTCTGACCACGTTCCCTGTTTCGACGTCACTGACCAGTCGCGGGCTGGAAAGTACGTTGATTATCTTTGGCGTTATTTTCGCCGTCATTGGTTTTCTGGCCAGCCAGGGATTACGGCTGCCGCCGTCGCTCAGCGAGCGTCAGGATGTGCCGGTCATGGTGACGGAGGGCAAACAGTACCGTCCGAAACAAATGCTCAGGCAGCCTTTGTTCTGGCTGATGTTTTTCATGATGGCGATGATGTCGACTTCAGGGCTGATGGTCACCTCGCAAATGGCGGTGTTTGCCCATGATTTTGGTATCACGGAAGCGGTGGTGTTTGGCATGGCCGCGTTGCCGCTGGCACTGACCATTGACCGTTTTACCAACGGGCTGACACGCCCGCTGTTCGGTTTTATTTCGGATAAATTTGGTCGTGAGCAGACGATGTTTATCGCATTTGCGCTGGAAGGCTGTGCGATGATTTTGTGGCTGATGTGCCGCGACAATGCTGTGTTGTTTGTTCTGCTGTCCGGCGTGGTGTTTTTTGGCTGGGGAGAAATTTTTTCCTTGTTCCCGTCAACGCTGACCGACACCTTTGGCAGTCAGAATGCCACTGCCAATTATGGCTGGTTGTATATGTCGCAGGGCATAGGATCCATTTTTGGCGGCCCGCTTGCGGCACTGATTTATCAGCACACGGGCGGATGGAACATTGTATTCACCTGCGCCATCACGCTGGATTTTGTCACCGCCATTCTGGCGCTCTGGGTACTGAAACCCTGGCGTGCCCGTTTTATGCAGGCAGCCCGTGACTGAATAATCCTAAACTAGCGGGGTCTGGAGACGTTGTCACAGAGGAATGTTAACAAGCTGTAATTCAGGTAAAGCAGCGGGGCGACCGGCTCACGGACGCCCCGAACGGCCTAAAACACTTTCGAAGAAAAATCCGTTTTCACTTCGCTTTCAATGTAGGTATTTAAACCCCAACCGGCGCGCGCCAGTTCCTTCATTTTTTCGAGATGTTCGGGGCCAGGATGGCGGATATCGTAGAGATAAACGTGATTGTTCTTGAAGCGGATTTTGATCGAGTTGGCATCAATCTGGAAGCTGACAACCTGTGAATCACCGCTTTTGTTGGCGTAATTTTCCATGCTGCATCCTGTTAGCTAAGCCTGATTTCGGGCGACATCTTCTATTAACCACGTCCGGAATTTTCTTGCAGGGCGATAGTTCACAGTTTCTTCAACTCGCTGAAAACTTAGCTTATCTGTGTATTAATAAACTCGCCTTTGCGTAGTTTAAGCCCTGCTGCGGCTGTCGCGAGGCGCCTTGTCTCAATAAAGGAAGCCATCTGTTTTTGTGCCTGTTCAACGTGTTTCGCGGATGCCACACGGGGAGAACCTGACGAAAAGGGCGGTTCAGGGTCGTACTCCATTTGCAACTGAATACCTTGCGCTATGTCGTTGCCATAGATATCGGCAATGACATTCAGGGCAAAGTCTATGCCTGACGTTACCCCCGCACCGGTGATCCGGTTGCGATCCCTGACGACGCGTTCATTAACCGGTTCGGCCCCCAATAATTCAAGCTGGTCAAGCGAAACCCAGTGGGAAGTGGCTTTGTACCCCTGCAACAGGCCTGCTGCGCCCAGCACAAGAGAACCGGTGCATACTGACGTCACCAGCCGGGCATTTTCACTTTTCTGGCGGATAAAAGTGAGCGTCTCATCATCGGACATCAGTTTTATCTGGCCTGGCCCGCCGGGGATGCAGATGACATCCAGTTCAGGGCAATTTTCAAATGTATGAGTGGGTAAAATACGCAGGCCCCGGTCAGACGTCACGGGTTCCGGTGTTTTCCAGATAAGATGGACTTTGGCCCCCGGGGCTCTGGCGAAGACCTCAAACGGCCCCGTCAGATCTAATTGGGTCAGTTCCGGAAACAAAAGCATGCCGATTGATAAAGCCGGAAAGTCGCTCATTTAATGGTCCCCGGTTGCCAGACATCAGAGGTCAGATTGATAAAGGAAGTGATTAAGCAGAGTAGTCAATTAACCTGCGTATGACTACCCATCACTCCCCGATTTTTCGGGAAGTGATGTAACAGGGGGGTGTTACGCTTCTTCGCGATTATTTCAGCAGGAACGAATGATCAAAGGTGCCGCTGACATTCAGCGCGACGGGCAATAATCCCTGCGCGTGATAGAAATCTGCTGTTTGCTGTTGCTGCGTCTCGGTTGCGGCATCTATCGGCTGCCAGTAGGATTTACGCCGCTCGAACCCCAGCTTTGCGGCGTCCAGCGGGAAGCCGATGATTTTCGCCAGTTTTTCGCTGTACGCATCCAGATTTTTGTACGCCCATATCTGTGCATCGCTCAGGCGCTGCAGATAGTCAGCGATGGCCTCGCGTTTAGCTTTATCTTTCAGCGCCGTATCCGTCGCGGCAAGGAAGCTGTTACCCGACCACAAGCCGCGGCCATTTACGACCACACGCAGATGATCCTGAGTCTCAGCGAAGGCGGTGTAGGGTTCCCACGTTGCCCAGACATCCACTGAACCTTGCGTCAGTGCCAGCTTCGCATCGCTTGGCGGCAGGAAGCGGAACGTGACGTCTTTGGCGCTCAGTCCGGCAGAGGCAAGGGCTTTCAGCGCGACAAAATGTCCGATGGAACCGCGGTTGGTCGCGATACTTTTGCCTTTCAGATCCGCGGCGCTTTTGACCGGGCTGTCCGGTTTCACCAGCAGCGCGGTGCCGTAGGCGTCTGACTTATCCACGGCGATGGCTTTTACCTGCGCACCTGCGGCCTGTGCAAATAACAGCGGCGCATCACCGATAATGCCCACATCTACCGCCTGTGCATTCAGCGCTTCTGCCAGCGGCGCAGCAGCCGGAAACTCTGACCATTCAATTTTATAGGGCAGCTTATCCAGCTTATTTGCCGCTTCCAGCTGTGCCCGCATGTTGCCTTTCTGATCGGCGACCCGCAGGGTAATTTGTTCGGCATTTGTGGCGAACACAGCGCCGGTCAGCGTGACCAGCAGCAGAAGATTTCTCACATTCAGTCGCATCGGGTTTCCTTAAATCAGGGCAGTAACGGCGGTGTGTTTTCGGGCTTCCCGCGCAGCGATTTTCTGCTTCGTCAGCGGGATCAGACTCTTACCGTATTCGACGGCGTCATTCAGCGGATCAAAGCCGCGGATCAGGAAAGTGGTGATGCCCAGATCGTAATATTTCAGCAGTGCATCGGAGACCTGTTCCGGCGTACCGACCAGGGCCGTAGAGTTGGAACCGCCGCCAATCAGCCCGGCGATGCCGGTCCACAGGCAGGAATCGAGACGATCGCCTTGCGCGACGGCTTTCAGTAAACGCTGAGCTCCCACGCTTTGGGGTTTGGCTGCCAGCACCTGACCTTTCTCAGCTTGCAGGGCGGTGGCTTTAGTGAGAATTTCATCCGCTTTCGCCCAGGCTTCTTCTTCTGTTTTGCCGAGGATAGGGCGGAAGGAAATACTGAAGTTAATATCCCGGTTGTGTTTTGCCGCAGAGGCTTTTACCGCTTCCACCGTTTCTGCTGCACTGGCCAGCGGCTCGCCCCATAACGCAAATACATCCGCCTGTTTACCCGCAACACGGATGGCATCATCGGAAGATCCGCCGAAAAATACCGGCAGTTTTTTCTGACAGGGCTTAATGGCAGAGAAAGCATTTTCCGCCTGATAAAATTCACCCTGATGGTCAAAACCGGTTTCTGAATACCAGCTCTGTTTCAGTACATCGATGTATTCATCCGTGCGCTGATAGCGGCCGGATTTCGCCACATAATCACCGTCACGGCGTTGTTCCGCATCGCTGCCACCGCTGATGATATGCACTGCCACGCGACCATCAAGCAGGTGGTCGAGGGTCGCCAGCTTACGGGCGGCGAGGGTCGGCGCGACGAATCCCGGCCGGTGAGCCAGAAGAAAATGAATGCGGGAAGTGCTGGCCCCGGCGTGCGCGGTGACCAGAAAAGCATCGGGCTGGTCGGAGGCATAGGCCACCAGAATGCGGTCAAAGCCAGCATCTTCATGGGCTTTGGCAAAATCGGAAATGTATTTTTTATCGAAAATCGGGCCGGTCGGTGGGATGATTTCAGAAGCCAGACGGTGTCCGATCATACCAATAAATTGCACGCTCATAGGCTGTCACTCCTCGGGATGAGGCCAGCGGATGAAGGTCTGCGCTGGCAGGAGTTATCACCATAAACGGCAACTTACTATGTGAGAAATTCATTATCTTCATAAGCTAATATAAAAAATGTGCATGAACAGGTGTTGCTTTGGGCACCGCGCCCAGGGGGTTGACCTTAATGCCAGTCCGGATGGCAATCCCATAATCACTACCTGCCACAATCCAACCCGTTAGCAATCGCGGCGGCAAACGCATCAATCGCCGGTACCTGACTCGCAGGAACGTTGGGATAAATCAGCCACAACTGGCTGCGGGGGGCGAAATCTTTCAGGTCATACAGCGCCAGTTCAGGGCGCAGTGCATGTTTTTCTACCAGCGCGCGCGGCATCAGCCCCAGGCCGCGCCCTTCAGCAATCAGGGATAATTGTAAGGTCGTGCCAAACGCCTCAAGATTGATGAGCAAAGGTAAACCCTGTTCAGTCAGCGCGCGCTGCAGGGCGGCGCGGAAACCACAGCCATGCGGATTGAGGATCCACCCGTGCTGATAACAATCTTCCAGACGTTGTGGCAAAGCCTGCGGTGCTTTCGGGCCGACAACCACTAAATCGACCGTACCCAGCGGCTGGTTTTCGACACCCTCCGGGAATTGCTTACTGGCAGGGAACAGCACGACCGCCGCTTCCAGTTCCTGCTGCTGTATCCGTAACAACAACTCGTCGCCCCAGCCGCTGGAAAGTCGCGGCTGGATTTGCGGAAATTGCGCAGACAGGGTTTTCAGGGCAGGCAACAGACTGCTTTCGCTCAGGCTTTGTGGCACGGCAAGGCGCAGAAGGCCGGAAGGTGGACTGTCAGCGGCAACCAAATCACTGAGCGCATCCACCTCACGCAAGATATGACGGCATTGCTGATAAACACGGTTGCCCATCAGCGTGGGTTTCAGGGGTTTGGTCTGGCGGTTCAGCAGCGGAATGCCCAGCGATTCTTCAAAATTTTGTACCCGACGGGTAATTGCCGGCTGTGTCAGCCCCAGCTCATCGGCAGCAAGCCGGGTAGATTGCAGGCGGATAACGGCGACAAAAGCAGTCAGGTCTTCAATTTTCATAGGCACTCAGCGTCAGGATTAACGTAAAAACGGCTGCCGGCAGGATAAAACAATTTTCACGCGGACGCTGGATCCTGATGCACATTTTTATGTGTGATTTGCATATTAGCTTATCCATAAAATGAATTTTGCTTGGATCATGGCGATGCTAACCTGTCGGAAACAGTGATGAAGTATGAGGAAAGTGATGACGACTTTACAGCTCGCGCCGCTGAGACAATTTCTGGCGGACTTCACCCGGCTGGTGCAGGAACCGCACGGTCAGACGCAAATACTGGCGCAGGGAAGCGAACTGCTGACCCGTCTTATCGGCGAAGATAACTGGCTGCCGGAGGAGTTTGCGCAGCCTCATCCTGAACATTATCAGCAATATCTCTTGTACGCCGATCCGCTGTCGCGTTTTTCTGTGGTGAGTTTTGTCTGGGGGCCGGGGCAGAAAACACCAGTGCATGACCATCGTGTCTGGGGGCTGATAGGTATGCTGCGCGGTGCAGAAGTCAGCCAGAATTATACCCGCCACCCCGACGGAACGCTGCAACCGGAAGGAAATCCCATTACGCTGCACGTTGGCGACGTCGGGAAAATCTCCCCCGATCACCTGGATATCCACCAGGTCAGCAATTTTTTCAAGGATCAGGTATCGGTCAGCATTCACGTTTACGGCGGCAATATCGGTGCGGTTTCACGGGCGGTTTATCTGCCAGACGGCACCGGGAAAACCTTTATTTCCGGCTACTCCAGCCCGCACCTTCCCAATATCTGGGACCTGTCAAAAGAGAGAAATCATGACTGATTCATATTCACTGCCTTTGCGCCATTTTTCTGAACTCCGCGAGGCGTTGCTCGAAGGACAGGATGTGGCGCTGGTTGACCTGCGTGAAGAAGCGGCCTTTGCCACCGGACATCCCTTATTTGCTGCCAATCTGGCTTTGTCTAAACTCGAACTGGAAGTGCTGGATCGCATACCAAACCGTCTGACGGCTATTACGTTGTATGACAATGGTGAATTTTATGACGTGCAGCGCGGCGAGCGTAAAACCATGCGGGCGGCTCAATTGCTGAAATCGCTGGGGTATCAGAATATCGCGTTGCTGGCCGGTGATCTGGCTGGCTGGAAAGAAGCGGGCGGTGAGATATTTATTGATGTGAACGCGCCCAGTAAAGCCTTCGGGGAATGGGTTGAACATCATTACGAGACACCGTCCCTGAGTGCGGAACAGGTGCTGGCATTGCAACAGCAGGGGGCAAACATTGCTGTGCTGGATGTGCGCCGTTTTGATGAATACCAGGTGATGAGTATTCCGGGCGGCGTGAGCGTACCAGGAGGCGAACTTGTGCTGCGCCTGAAAGATGTGGTGCCTGATGACAACACGCAGGTGATCATCAATTGTGCGGGGCGTACCCGCAGCATTATCGGCACGCAATCTCTGATTAATGCCGGATTTACGCAGCCGGTGTCTGCATTGCGTAACGGTACGATTGGCTGGACGCTGGCGGGGCAGGCACTGTCGCACCTGCAACATAAACAGTTTCCGGCACTGAGTGAAGCCTCACGCAGGGTTGCGCTGAAAGGCGCGCAAACTCTGGCTTTACGCGCGGGCGTGCGCTCAGTGACGTTGTCACAATTACGTAACTGGCAACAGGATGATTCCCGCACGTTATACGTGTTTGACGTGCGCACGGCAGAAGAGTTTCGTGCCGGGCATCTGGCAGGCACGCGACACGTTCCCGGTGGCCAGTTGGTTCAGGAAACCGATCACTATGCCAGCGTTCGTGGCGCGCGAATAGTGCTGGTGGATAATGATGGTGTGCGTGCGCGCATGGCGGCCTCATGGCTGGCACAGATGAACTGGGAAGTGTATATCGCCGAAGTGAGGGCTGAAGATCTGACTGAACAAGGCGACTGGAAAGCCCGGGTTGCGCCCGCACCGGCTGTGGAATCTGTCAAACCGGAACAACTGCTGAACTGGCTGAGTGAGGGTAATACCGGCATTCTCGATCTCACCACCAGCGCGAATTTCCGTAACCGGCGCATTCCGGGTGCGGTCTGGACAACACGGGGCAATATCCCGCAAATTATTGCCTTACAACCGCAGAAAGCGCGTTGGGTTGTCACCTGCACCAGCGGTTTGCTGRCACGTTACGCTGTCACGGAAGTGGCCGGACTAACCGGCAAACCCGTTTATTTGCTGGAGAAAGGCACGGTGGGCTGGATCGACCACGGGTTGCTGCTTGAGCGGGGGGATTCTGTTTATCTGGACGACGCGCAAGACAGATATCGTCGTCCGTACGAAGGCACGGATGTCAGCCCGCAGGCGATGCAGGATTATCTGGACTGGGAATACGGGCTGGTCGGGCAGTTGGAAAAAGACGGAACGCACGGTTTCAGATTACTGGAAGCCTGAGGGCTGAGGCCTCTGCGTGAGGAACGCAGAGGTTCAGTTAACGTTTAACGACGACCACGCGGATGAGTGCGGGCTGTCCAGTCGTATGTTGCAGAAGTGCTTGGAACGGCTTTATTACGGCGCTTTTCGGCCCGCGCTTTCGCAGCGACTTTTTCTTTTTCTGCCATCAACGTATCGATGTAGTCATCTTTAATCCGGTTATTTTCCGAATTCGTCAGCTCACGGCCCTGTGCTTTACGGGCTCTGTCCAGCAGTGTTTTTAACTCACGCTGTTCGCTTTCCGTCATATCTTGTTGGGTCAGTCTTTTCATTTTTACCGCATCCTGTGAGGAAAGTGGCTACCATTGTAGTCGAAATGGTGGCAGGAGTCGCTGCAACTCATCACCTTACTTGTTTTGTTTTTTTAAAAGGCAAGGTTGTTTCAGAAAGCTTGCTGAACGGAGCGGCAGCGTGTGTTGAAAACGTGAAGGGAGATCCGGGAGGGAAAAAGCACTTTTCTCTCCCGGTGGTTTCGGTGCGAAGATCGTATGATAACTGTTATTAAGAAACCGAAAGGTTCCCGATCAGGTCATCGGGCTTTCACTGCAAGTGATAAACCGCCGGTGATATCCGCTCCGACATCACCGCGAATATTACTGTGAATCCTGGCTGGTCCCGGTCTTAGGACTTGCCGCTGAACTGTCACCCGCATCGGCGGTTTTGGTATACACAATCTTCTGACTGTCATTGCCGCAGTGGCCCACGACCTGCCCGCCAGCCTGATCGGCCTGATCATTTGGCACGATATCGAGTTTAAACCCTGATTCAGGCAAGCCGTTTGCCACGATTTTCTGGGTAATGTCAGCTTTTACGCTTTCACAGGAAGCCTGTGCCATCAGCGGTGCGAACATAACGACAGCAAGACCCGCTAAAAGTGTCTTTTTCATCATTCATTCCTTTTATGAAAACCAGTGTACTTATGAGTCTAGCAGATAGGATTTACGGAGCCAGTAACTGACGGCCATTACGACGGTCAAGGCAGCGCTCAGTGTTCGGTTCCCAGTACGCATTGATGTTTTGGCTGGCCTGACACTTGTCGCGCAGATCAATCGAATTGTCGTATTTGGAGAAGTCTTTCTCGTTACGCTGGTTTTTCATGGCGCGCAGGCGTTGGGTTTCATTCCATTGCTCTTTGCTCTGACGTGCTTCTTCGTTGGTCATGGCATCATTGCCGGTACCGCCAAAGACACAGGTTCCGCCCGCACAATTGGTGGCCGCGAGTGCAGGCGCCTGCCAGCTGGCGGTTATAGCCAGCAAAGCCACAGGCAGAATGCTGCGGGTCAGTCGGGATTTAAACGTTGTATTCATCAGCTCATCCTTTTAATTTACACATCGCTCAGGCGAATAATTGCATTATAACATCCGGCCGAATGACGTCACCCTCTGCCGGTAAACTGGTTGATATCTTATTGAACTTCGGACTGTAAACCTGGCCCAATTATGCTCAAAACGTCTTTACTGTTCTTTGCGACCGCACTGGCAGAAATCATTGGCTGCTTTTTACCTTATCTCTGGCTGCGCAAAGGGGCAAATGTGCTGCTGTTATTGCCTGGGGCGCTCAGCCTGGCGGCGTTTGTCTGGCTGCTGACATTGCATCCGGCGGCAAGCGGCAGGGTGTATGCGGCTTACGGCGGGGTTTATGTCATGACTGCCATGCTGTGGCTGCGGTTTGTCGATGGCGTGAAGCTCAGCGCCACCGACTGGCTGGGCGCATGTGTGGCTCTGGCGGGGATGCTGATCATCATTTCTGGCTGGAAAACGGCGTGAACGGCTATTGCGATAATCTTTCCATCAGCACAATCACTTTCTGAATCACAATTTGCGCCGCGCGGGATAACTGGCGGCGCGGGGCAACGCACAACGCCAGCGTCAGCGGTTTGGCACTGCGGCCCTGAAGCGGCACAAACGCCAGTCGCTTTTCCTGTAAATCTGGCAATACATCTAGCAAACTCAGCACGCCGACACCGGCCCCTTTGCGGATAAGTTCGCGCATCATGCGCACGTCATTACAAACGATCGACGGCGTTTCCAGTAACTGATAGCGGTTATACAGCAGTCTGGCGCGGGCATTGACCATCAGCGGTTCGGAGGGAATGATCTGCCGGTAGGAGGCGATGTCGCTGAACGACAACGATTCCTTCTGCGACAGTTTATGACCCACCGGCATCGCAATTCCGATGGGCAATTCCGCAAAAGCGCGTACTTCCAGCCCGGTATGTTCGACGGGATCGAGCAACAATCCAAAATCCACTTCCGCTGAACTGACCTGTTCGCTGATGTTCCGGCTGTCTTCGATGCGGATATCAAACGTCAGGTAAGGGTGTTCTGCGCCCACGTCGGCAATCAGTTCCGCCACCATGCCTTCGCTGAGAGCGGCAATCATAGAGATGGTGACATGCCCGCGTCGCAGTCCCTGAATTTCATCGAAACGTTCGCGGGTGCGGGAAAATTCTTTCCGCCAGCGGCGGATGTCATCGAATAAAATTTCGCCTGCTGAGGTCAGTTTCAGGCCTGTCGGCAAGCGTTCAAACAGCGGGGTTTCCAGCGTTTGTTCAGCCTGCAGGATCTGCCGGTTTATGGCTGAAGCCGAGACGTGCAGCACTTCTGCCGCTTTGCGCAAACTTCCTGTTCGGGCGACTTCGGTAAAATATTGCGAAAAACGGGAGAATGGCGACATGGGTGTACTAATTTATGCAGTGAATAAGTGAGATAACTATTATGGACTGCATCACTCATTTTTCCTAGATTGTGCGATGCCCCTTTGTAAAACAATCACCTCAGGTTGTTTTACAGGCAAAACGGGCAATGACAGGGTTCGTCAAAACACGTTTAAGCTCGCGTGCCGTATTCCACGGGATAATGGTGGGACGAATTGTGGCGTTCGTTCTGCTGGTGCGCGTGCGTGTGTTTTGAAAAACAACACTAATAACAAGCGTGCATTTTTGATCACCAGACTGAAAGTGATCACGCGACCAAGAGATTCCTTCTCATGTTAGAAAAACTATTTAAGTTAAAAGCTCACCGTACTAACGTGCGGACTGAGATTGTGGCTGGGCTCACTACATTTTTAGCAATGGCCTACATTCTGTTTGTTAACCCGTCTATTTTGGGCGCGACGGGGATGGATAAAGGTTCGGTTTTCGTGGCTACTTGTCTTGCTGCCGCAATCGGTTCCGCACTGATGGGCTTTATCGCCAACTACCCGATCGCACTGGCTCCGGGCATGGGGTTAAACGCCTTCTTCACCTACACCGTGGTGCTGCATATGGGTTACACCTGGCAGATCGCGCTGGGGGCCGTTTTCCTTTCAGCCTGTATTTTCTTCGCGTTATCGATTTTTAAAATCCGCGAATGGATTATCCGCAGTATTCCGCTGCCATTACGTTCGGCCATTGCGGCGGGTATCGGTTTATTCCTGGCGCTGATTGCGCTGGAAAATGCCGGTATTGTGATCGCTAACCCGGCGACGCTGGTCGGTCTGGGCGATCTGACCAAGCCGGGGCCGCTGTTTGCGATGCTCGGTTTCATTCTGATTGTGGTGCTGGAAGCGCGTAAAATCACCGGCGCGGTGCTGATCGGTGTGCTGGCCGTGACCGTTCTGGCGATTGCGCTGGGTTATTCGCCGTTTGGCGGCGTAATGTCGATGCCACCTTCCATTGCGCCAACCTTCATGCAACTGGACATCAAAGGCGCGTTTAACGTTTCGCTGATTAGCGTGGTGTTCGCGTTCCTGTTCGTGGATGTGTTCGACAACTCCGGCACCCTGATTGGCGTGACCAAACGCGCAGGGCTGGCGGATGAAGACGGCAATATCCCGAAAATGGGCCGTGCGCTGGTCGCTGACAGTGCGGCGGCGTTGTTCGGTTCACTGCTCGGCACCTCAACCACCACCAGCTACATCGAATCCGCAGCAGGCGTGAGCGCTGGCGGGCGTACCGGTCTGACGGCGATTGTGGTGGCTATTCTGTTCCTGCTGAGCCTGTTCTTCGCTCCGCTGGCAGGCAGCGTTCCGGCCTTCGCAACGGCTCCGGCTCTGTTGTTCATCGCGGTTCTGATGACGTCTGGCCTGGCTGAAATCGACTGGAAAGACATCACCGTGGCAGCGCCTGTCACCGTGACTGCGCTGACCATGCCGTTTACGTATTCCATCGCCAACGGTATCGCATTTGGTTTCATCACCTGGACGCTGGCAAAACTGCTGACCGGTCGCTGGCGTGAGCTGAATTCTGCGCTTATCGTCTTGTCGATTCTGTTTGTGATTAAACTGGGCTGGCTGAGCGCGTAATACGTTTTCGGTTGCCGGATGTCGGAAAGGCGCGGGCAGGTTGCCGCGCCTTTTTTGTGCGCACTGATAAAAGGCAGATAATAAAAAAGCAGCCGGAGCTGCTTTTCGTGTCAGTCAGGGCGCAATATTACCCTTCGCGATGTACCTGCAAACCGGCGAGAGACTGGCTGACCGGCATCATTTCGATGCTGTTGATGTTGACGTGTGCCGGCAGGGTGGATACCCAGAATACGGATTCGGCTACATCGGCTGCGGTGAGCGGATTAGTGTTATCGTAGGTTTTACTGACTTTCTCGTCGTCGCCTTTAAAGCGCACGCTGGAGAATTCAGTACCACCGCACAGGCCCGGCTCGATATTGGTGACGCGAACGTGGGTGCCATGCAGGTCGGTGCGCAGGTTCAGACTGAACTGACGCACAAACGCTTTGGTCGCGCCATACACGTTGCCGCCTGCGTATGGCCAGTTGCCTGCGGTGGAACCGATGTTTATCACATGCCCGGTGTTGCGTTCAACCATGCCCGGCAACACGGCGCGTGTCATGTACACCAGCCCTTTGGTGTTGGTGTCGATCATTTTGTCCCAGTCTTCCAGCGAGGCTTTATCCGCTTTTTCCAGACCGAGTGCCAGACCGGCGTTGTTAACCAGAACATCAATGTTACGCCAGTCAGCAGGCAGGCTGGCAATAGCTTCTTCAATAGAAGCCCGGTTAGTCACGTCCAGTTCAACAGCGTACAGCGCGTCTCCCAGTTCGGCTTTCAGGTCATCCAGACGCTCTTTACGGCGACCGGTAGCAATCACTTTATGGCCTTCTTTAACAAATTTACGTGCGATTTCAGCACCAAATCCGGCAGTTGCGCCGGTAACAAAAATAATCATCCCGGTATTCCTCAGTTTTTAAGCAAGGTGTGCACGAGGCCCACTAAAGAAACTCTTTAAGTATTAACACAAAAATAACGAGACCGGCATAGTCAACCGGTCTCAGTGCGTATCATTTTGTTGCAGTTACTTTTTCAGATAGGGCGCGATCAGCGATAAATCCGCTACAGACAAGCGATCCGGTGCGGTCTGCGCCTGATGCCAGTAAGGATACAACAAAGGTAACTGGCTGACCTGATTAAGTCGTTCAATTTCTTCGTTATTGAGGGTTAAATCAGCGGCGAGCAGGTTATCCTGCAACTGCGTGTCGTTGCGCGCCCCGACAATCACCGAGGTCACCTGCGGACGGGCAATCAGCCAGGCCAGCGCAATCTGCGCCGCAGAAACGCCACGGGCTTCGGCGATGTCCACCAGCACATCGACCACGTCGTACAGCGCACTTTCATCACGCACCGGCGGTTCGCCCCAGTCGGCCAGATGACGGGTGCCTTCCGGTGCCGCCTGATTGCGGCGATATTTACCGGAAAGCAGGCCGCCTGCCAGCGGGCTCCAGACCAGCACGCCCAGCCCCTGATCCTGCGCGGCAGGCAGCAACTCATATTCAGCTTCACGCGCCTGCAGGGTGTAATGGATTTGCTGACTGACCGGGCGGATGTAGTGGTTAGCGTCGGCCACGCCCAGCGTTTTCATCACGTGCCAGGCGGAGAAGTTAGAGATACCGACGTAACGCACTTTGCCACTGCTGACCAGATCGTCGAGCGCCCGCAGCGTTTCTTCCAGTGGCGTCAGGCCGTCCCATTCATGCAACTGATATAAATCCAGATAATCCGTGTTCAGACGTTTCAGGCTGGCTTCACAAGCGCGCAGAATATGATGACGGGACGAACCACGGTCATTCGGGCCTTCACCCATTGGAAAGCGGGCTTTACTGGCCACCAGCACGTCGTGACGTTTGTTGCCCAGTGCTTTACCGAGGATCACTTCCGATTCACCGCCAGAATAGACATCGGCGGTATCGAACAGGTTAATCCCGGCATCAAGACATAATCCTGTCTGGCGTTGTGCGGCCTCAACGTCAGTTTGCCCGGTTTTGGCAAATTTCCCCTGACCACCAAACGTCATGGTACCCAGGCTGAGAACTGAAACTTTCAGGCCAGACCGGCCTAACAGACGGTATTCCATAGTTTATCTCCATTGAGAGTCATTTTTACCGCAGATCCTCTGCCAGCCGTTCACCGGTCTGGGCATCAAACAGATGGATCGCCTCGCGGTTGGCATCGAGATACAGCGGCTGACTGGCGCTGATACGGGCGCGTCCGGCGAACTGAACGTGCAGCGGGAAACCGCACCAGTCGATGTGCAACAGGCTGCTTTCTCCGGTCACTTCCAGCAACCGTAATGTGGCGGCAGGTTGGGTACTGTGCTCTGCCGGTTTTAAATCGTGCGGACGCAGGCCGAGCGTGACGGGTTCTCCCTCAGCGTGCCGTGCCTGCAACGCCCACTTCTCCGGCAGTGCGAACCACAACTGATTACAGTTCACACCTGGCTGACCGTCAATATTGCGGAAGACACCGCTGAGCAGATTCATGGGCGGTGAACCGATAAAACGCGCCACAAAGGTATTTACCGGCTTATCGTAAATCGACAACGGATCGCCCTGTTGTACGATAAAACCGTCTTTCATCACCACGATATTATCGGCCAGCGTCATGGCTTCGATTTGATCATGGGTCACATATACCGTGGTGGTACGGAACTGCTGATGAAGCGATTTGATTTCTGCGCGCAGTTCCATACGTAACTGGGCATCGAGGTTGGAAAGGGGCTCATCGAACAGAAACACTTTCGGATTACGCACCAGCGCACGACCCATCGCCACACGCTGGCGCTGACCGCCGGACAAATCTTTCGGCAGGCGTTTCAGTAAGTGATCGATACCCAGCACTTTTGCGGCCTGTAGCACTTTGGCCTGTTGTTCGGCTTTCGGCACCTTCTTCACCTGCATGTGGAATGCCATGTTTTCGGCCACGGTAAGATGCGGATACAGTGCGTAACTCTGGAATACCATCGCAATATCACGATCGGCGGGGTCAAAATTATTGATCTGCTGTTTATCGAGCAGAATATCGCCGTCAGACAGGGATTCCAGCCCGGCCAGCAGGCGAAGTAAGGTGGATTTTCCACAGCCCGAGGGGCCGACCAGCACGGTGAAACTGCCGTCAGGGATGGTCAGATCCAGCGGTTTCAGCACCTGCACTTTGCCATAATGTTTGGCGACTTTTACCAGTTCTACCAGAGCCATTTAGATTTTCTCCACAAGGCCAAAAAGTGATTGCCAGTCAGGGTAACGGCGCGGGGAACTGCTGATGGCACAACCGGCAACGCGAACTCCCCATTGCAGCGCCGTGGCAGGCGGCAGGCCATAAATCAGCGCGGATAAAAACCCGGCATTAAAACTGTCTCCGGCACCGATGGTATCGACCACCCCGACCGGTTCGGCGTGCTGATGCAGCGTCAGATTTTTGGCCCACAGACGCGCACCCTCCGGCCCGCATTTCGCCACGCAAAAGGCGTTATCCGCCATCTGCTCCAGCAACGTCAGCGCGGCGGCGTCCAGTGTGGTGGCGTCGGCCAGCCCGAGTGTTTCGACTTCATTGAGCAGCAGCGCATCGCAGAATGGCAGCCATTTTGCCGCCTGTTCACGTAACGCATCGCTCCAGTCTTCCGGCGGCCAGCCACTGTCGACAGCCACCTGATAACCACGCTGTTTCAGCGCTGCCAGGAGTTGCGGATAGTCAGTGTAAAGCGCGGTACACAGCCAGGTGCCGCACAGCAATACCCAGTCTCCGGCCTGTGCCGTTTCAGGGATTTGCCCCAGAACGTCCTGCATGGATAAACGAACTATATGTCCCTGATTGCTGAAAAATGTTCTTTCGTGATCAGGATGTGTCACGCCAAAGGTCAGCGAGGTTTCGCAATCGCAGGTCGGCCAGCGTGAGGCGCTTTCCGGGAACATACCTGCCAGCCAGCCGCTGAACTGGTCATTGCCCTGATTTGCCACCAGACGAAAAGGGGAACCGAGCGCAGAGAGTGCCAGCGCGCAGTTTCCCGCCGACCCGCCGGGGCGCAGTGAACTGCTTTCGAGCATCGCTTCCGTGCCTTTTTTCGGCCATTCGTGCAACGTGCTCATGATCAAATCCACGTTGATATTGCCCGTCACATACAGCGTGGCGCGGGTCAGAGGTTTTGTTGTCATTGATGAGGTTTCCCTGATGTTCATTTTCAGCCCTTGCTGCCACCGGCGGTCAACCCGCTGACCATGGTTTTTTGCAGCCAGAGCGCAATAAAGAGCGGTGGAATGGCCGCAAGGATCCCGACAGCGGCAATCAGACCGTCGTCAGTGGCGCGCCCGGCGGTGAATCCGGCGATGGTGACCGGCAGCGTCTGGGCGTCGATATTGTTGGTAAACAGCAGGGCGTAGAAAAATTCATCCCAGGCCAGCAACCAGCCAAACATCGCCGATGCACCCAGCGCCGGTTTTGCCAGCGGCAGGGTGATGCGCAGCAATACTTGCCAGTAACGCAGCCCGTCGAGACGCGATGCCTGTTCGATATCCACCGGCAGCGCGTCAAATTGGTTTTTCAGCATCCAGGTGAGGAACGGCAGGATCATCGAGCAATACACCAGAATCAGCCCGAGATGGGTATTGAGCAGCGCGAGCTGTTGCAGGATGAAATACAAAGGCAGCACAAACGCCACCGGCGGAACCATGTAAATCGCCAGGCTGCCAAACAGCCAGCCGTCGCGACCGGGATAGCGCGAGAAGCTATAGGCCGCCGGTATCGCCAGCATCAACGACACCAGTGTGGCACCACAGGCGACCAGCACACTGTTGCCGAGCGCATGCAGGAACAGCGCACCGGGCGTTCCGGCCTGTAAGGTCAGCAGGCGGGTATAACGGTTGAAATCCCAGTGGCGCGGCAGCCATTCCAGCGGAATGCGGGTCAGATCTTCCGCCGAGCTGACGCTCATCAGGAACATCCACAGCAGCGGGGCAAGAATCGAAATGGCCACCATCAGCGCCGCAAAGTAACGTAAAACGAGCCGGATTTTTTGTTTCATTCGTTGCTCCCTGAACGGCGCTGACGCAGTAACATCACCATGTAAATCATGATCAGCAGTGCGCAGATCAGCGTCATGAGTATCGCGTACGCAGCACCGCTGCCAGCGCGCAGATAACTGAACGATTCCTGATAGACAAAGAAACTGACGGTTTTGGTGCTGTCGAGCGGCCCGCCACGGGTCATGACATAAATGATGTCGAAGATTTTGAAGGCGTCGATGGTGCGCAGGACAAGCGCGACGGCCAGCGGTGCGGCAATCGCCGGTAAGGTGATTTTACGAAAACGGCGGAAAGCCGATGCGCCGTCGAGCCGTGCGGCTTCGAATAAATCTTCCGGAATGGTTTGCAGCGCCGCCAGCACCAGCAGGGTGATCAGCGGATAGTTTTTCCAGATATCTGCGAACATCACGGCATTGATCGCCGAAGACGGATCGCCGAGCCAGCTACGGTAGGCGTCAATCAGCCCGAGCTGAGAAAGCAGGGCGTTAATGCTGCCGTAATCGGGATTAAAGTTCAGCCGCCACAGGGTGGCGTTGACGATAGTCGGCAATGCCCATGGCAGAATCACCAGCACGCGCAGAGCGCTGCGTCCCCAAAACGGCTGGTTCAGCAACAGCGCGACCAGCACGCCGATGATGCCTTCAATAACCACTGAGACGACAGTGAAATAGAGCGTCCGCCAGAGTGCGGCGCGAAAATCCGGATCCGTCAGCGCATAGATGAAATTCTCGCTCCCCACCCAGTTGGGCGCAGAACCGTCGCCGATTAACCCGGCATCCGTAAAGCTGAGCCACAACGTGCGGGCGAGCGGCCAGGCGGTCAGTAAGAACATCATCAGAAGCATGGGCGCAAGCAGCAACCAGGCCTGACGTTTCTCGCGTTGGGGTAATGTCAGCATATCTTTTCCCAGCCCGTCCGGCCGGAACCGGGCGGGCTATTATAGTGTTGGCTTTAAAACTTAACGTAAACGATCAGCGGCTTTGGTTGCGGCTTCCATACCATCCTGAGCCGGGGTTTTACCCTGCAATACCGCCTGAATGTTTTGCTGCAATATGTTCGACAGACGGGAGTAATCTGCTGTAACCGGGCGCGACAACATCACATTCAGCGAGGTTTTCGCCGCCGCGATCAACTGCTCCTGATCTTTCTGCACCGCCGGATCTTCATAAGACGATTTCCAGATTGGCAGACTCAGTTTGGCGTATTTGTTCTGCACTGGCTGCGACGTCATGTAGCTGATGTATTCCCATGCCTGGTCCGGATGTGCGCTGGCTTTGGCGATGCCCAATCCCATCGACCCGTTAACGCCGGATGCGCTACCGGCGGTTTCACCCGGTGCCGGAATGACCCCCACGTCACCCGCGACTTTGCTCTGTTTCGGGTCGTTCGCCATGTTGTACATGTAGGTCCAGTTCAGTGCGAAAGCCGCATCACCGTTGGAGAACGACTTACGCACATCTTCTTCCAGATATTCACGCGAATTCGGGTTAGTCAGCCCTTTATCCAGCGTCTCTTTCATGTAGCTGATGGCTTTCATCGCGCCGGAATTGGTGAAATTCAGTTTGCCGTCTTTGTAGAAATCCCCTTTGAACGCCGACACCAGCGTGGTGTAGTCGCACAACAGCGCTTCGGATTGTGACCAGCTCCAGACCAGCGGATATTTCACGATGCCTTTTTCTTTCAGGATCTCAGATTGCTTTTCAACATCAGCCCAGGTGGCGGGCGGGGTAGTGATCCCGGCTTTGGCCAGCATGGCTTTGTTGTAATACAGATATTTGGTGTCGAGGATCCACGGCATCCCCCAGCGTTTATCTTTGTAGGTCACGGTAGAAATCGCGCCGTCAAAAATCTTATTGCTTTCTTCAGCCGGGATACGCGCCGTGACATCCTGCAACAGGCCGTATTTGTTAAATTCAGCAGGCCAGATCGCATCGAACAGCACCACGTCATAACCTTTGTCACCGGCACCGCGTGCGGCGGCGATTTTGTCGTGCAGGGCTTCATATGGCACAAACTCCAGGTTCACTTTGATATCCGGATGCTGTTTGGTGAACTCGGCGGTCATTGCGCGGATATCCGCTTCGCTGTACGCCGCCTGAGTCATAAATAAGGCACTGAGCGTCGTATCGGCCAGCGCGCTGGCGGAATATCCCAGGGTGAGGGCAGAGAGGGCGCACAGGGTGGCCGCAGGGGTAAATCGTAGGCTCATCGTCATTCTCCGAAACAGGGTTAGGTTTATTAAATCAATTTGATTGCTTTAATCGGCTAAAAAAAATGGGAAGGCATAACTCTGCCAGTCCCTGCGTCCCTGCCGGATTTACCCTTCATACTTCGGGCTGCTGATGCGTTGGCTACGCTCCATCACCCGAATCACTGACTTATGTCAGCTCATCGGGATTCACTCGCTTGCCGCCTTTCTGCAACCCGAATTATCTTGGGTATAAAACGTGTGCTACACGGATGATTCAAATCTAAATAATGACTGGCGATTATTATTAACATGGCAATAACATTCAAAGCTGTGATGCCACCGTCATATTCATATCATCCCAGGTTAACCCTAAATAATTCGGGTTGCAGGAAGGCGGTAAGGCACGAATCCCAGGAGCATAGATACCTATGTGACCGGGGTGAGTGCGCGCAACCAACGCATCTGCAATACGAAGTATGACGGGTTAATAAAATCAATTTGATTGCTGTAATCACTGGCCACATACTGCCCGCAAGGTCTTCACCGTGGAGAGGGATGTGATAACAACGTCTGGTACCAATCTTGAGCACGCCCGTGCTCACAATCGTCGGGTGGTGATCGAAGCCATTCGCCTTAACGGTGAACTGACCCGCGCTGAAATCGCCCGGCTGACGTCGCTCACCCCCCAAACGGTCTCCAACATTGCCACCGAACTCGAGCAGGCGGGTATCCTGTCTTCCCACCTGCCGCGCCGTGCGGGAGGGCGTGGTCAGCCAGCAACGCCACTGACACTCAATCCTGACAGCGCCTATTCAATAGGCATCCATCTTGATCATCAGTCGCTGCTGACTGTGCTGGTGGATCTGACCGGAACTGTTCGCTTTCGCAAACTGATCCATGTACAGAAACCGCAGCCAGAGCCCACGCTGGCTCTTATCGATCAGGTTCTGCAAGAAATGCGCCAACAGGTGAAAATTGACTGGCGAAAAATATTAGGCGTGGGTGTGGTGATGCCGGGGCCGTTTGGCGTAGAAGGCATTTCCTCACAAGGGCCGACCACGTTGCACGGCTGGGATAATATTGATATTGAAGCGCGTTTAAGCGCCGCGACCGGCTGGCCGGTGACGCTGGAAAACGATGCGACGGTAGCCGCAATCGGTGAGCGTTTTCACGGTGTGGCCAAGCAATTATCGTCGTTTGTGTATCTGTATATCGGCACCGGGCTGGGTGCCGGCATCTTCACCGACGGACGGATTTACACCGGTCATGCACACAATGCGGGCGAAGTCGGCCACATTGTGGTGCAACCGGGCGGGCGGGAATGTTATTGCGGCAACAAAGGCTGCCTCGAACGTTATGTTTCTTTGCAGGCGGCGTATGAAGCCTGCGGACTGGATCCGATGTCGGCCATGCCCGAAGATCTGCTGAAAGTCGATGAAAAAGTGTTCGATAAATGGCTTGATACTGCCGTCGAACCGGCACTCCAGGCCATCAATATTATGGAATGCGTGTTCGATGCGCAGAGCGTGATTATCGGCGGCACCATGCCTAAACCATTGGTGGAAAAGCTGATTAAGCGCCTGACGCCCCTGTATAATTCGGTGCGCAGCCGGTACGCGCAGAGTGCACGCATTCGCCTCGGGATGTCCGGCAGCGACACACCCGCGCTCGGTGCTGCCGCGTTGCCAATATTTGATGAATTCAATCCGCAATATGAAGTGCTGTTGAAGTAGTGATGTTTAAGTGCTTTGATTTATATTGTGTTATCTGCAAATAGGGTGTGCGTGAAGGGGGATATTTTTTTGATATCCAGTACTGACAAATAAAAGAAGAAAAACTTCTGCTTTTTGTTATCTCAAACTCACCCAGATTGGGGTCAAATATTTTATAAGTCCCTTTATGTATGCTCATGCCAATGCAGTGTGAGTAACCATTTTTTGAATAAACAACGATACTGAAAACACCCCTGATGGTGGATCTTGCAAATGACTGAAAATCATTTGTTTTTAAATCAACTTGTCTTATCGGGTAAAATAAGTCGCTGTTGAAAGCCAGGTTTATTTTTCCAGATATCAGGTACTTACAGGTTAATGCACGTTGGCGGGAAATAAAGTTATAAGTGTTTTTATAGAATAAAAAGGATTGAGGTTTCTCAGAAAGTTCATGCTGAATCCATGAACTTACCATGCCGGCACATACGCCATAACCTGAAACTGATATATCCCTGGTTTGTGTTTTTAAAAAAGCCATCTGGTCAAGATGAAAATTACATGCCATGTGTTTTGTAGTCATAAAGATAGAGATTAATTAATGATTTCTGATGGGGCTAAATGTTATCACACGCACGCATCAGAAGATGTCTGGCATAGCTAAATGAATTATTTTCGATCCGGTATTGAAATTTCGAACCAACCGGTCTGACTCTTTGATCTGACCGGTTGGTCAGATTTGGCATAAGCTTTGCAAATGTTCTGTTATCAATCGTGAACGAGAATGTTGCAGAGAAGGACAATGCCATGAGTCAGATCATCACCCGCGCCGTCCGCGGAAATTTCTTCGATATCCGCGAGCCGGTATTACGGCCGGAAGATTTAGAAGCGCAGGTGCGTTATATCGAAGACGGCCTGATGTTGCTCAGCGGCGGCACAATCATCTGGCTGGGAAGCTGGCAGGAAGGTGAGGGCAAGCTGGCGCAGGCACGTAAAACCGCTGTTCTGGAAATTGATGATTATCGCGACAAGCTGATCGTCCCGGGCTTTGTCGATACGCATATTCACTATCCGCAGACCGAAATGATCGGCGCGTACGGCGAGCAGTTGCTCGAATGGCTGACGCGCTATACCTTCCCGACCGAACAACAATATCACTGCGCGGATTACGCCAGGCGCATGTCGAAATTCTTCATCAGTCAGTTGCTGCTTAACGGGACCACCACGGCGCTGGTGTTTGGCACCGTTCATCCGCAGTCCGTCGATGCCCTGTTTAAAGAAGCCTCCGACATCAATATGCGGCTGGTGGCGGGCAAAGTGATGATGGACAAAAACGCCCCCGACGCCCTGCTGGAAACCCCTGAAGAAAGTGAACGCAACACGCGCGGGCTGATTGCGCGCTGGCATAACCGCCAGCGTCTGAGCTATGCGCTGACGCCGCGTTTTGCGCCAACATCTTCGCCTGAACTGCTGCAAAAAGTGCGGTTGCTTAAGCAGGAATTCCCCGACGTGTACATGCATACCCATCTGAGCGAAAACGTCGCTGAACTCTCGTGGGTGAAAGAAATGCACCCTGAACATCAGCATTATCTCGACGTTTATCATCAGTACGGACTGACCGGCGAACGTTGCGTGTTTGCACACTGTCTGCATCTGGATGACAGTGAATGGGATTGCCTGCACGACACCGATTCGACTATCGCTTTTTGCCCGACGTCTAATCTGTTTCTGGGCAGCGGTCTGTTTAATTTGCAGAAATCCTGGCAGAAACAAATTCGCGTCGGCATGGGCACGGACGTCGGTGCGGGCACCACCTTCAACATGCTGGAAACGCTGTCAGAAGCCTACAAAGTCGGACAACTGCAGCGTTACCGTTTATCCGCATTCGAAGCCTTCTATCACGCCACACTCGGCGGCGCACGGGCGCTGCACCTCGACGATAAAATTGGCAACTTTAATACCGGTAAAGAGGCGGATTTTGTGGTGCTCGAACCGGGTGTCAGTGCGCTGCAAAAATTACGTGCCACCAACAGTAAAACGCTGGCTGAAAAGCTGTTTGTGCTGATGACGCTGGGTGATGACCGTAATGTGTATTGCACCTACGTTGACGGCGAACCGGCGTATGTACGGGATGCTCAGCAGGAGGAACTCTCAGCATGATGAACAGTGATACCGGCGGCAAAGTCCGCCTTGCGCGTGAACGCACCCTGGAAAATATCCACGCGGCGGCCATTGCAGAATTCAGTGAAAAAGGTTTTCAGGGGGCAACCACTCAGGCCATTGCTCAGCGCGCCGGGATCAAAAAAGCCCAGTTGCATTACTACATCGCGGGCAAAGAAGAGTTGTACGAAGAGCTCTTGCAGAAAGTGCTGAAAGTCTGGGGCGATATCATTCAGTTTGACCCGTCACTCAGCGAACCCGAGGCGGTGCTCAGCCGTTATATCCGCAATAAGCTGAATTTCTCGTTCGATCAGCCGCAACTGTCGCGCATTTTCACCAGTGAGGTACTCGGCGGCGGTCACTATCTGCATAAGTACTGGCCGCTGGCCACGCAGAATATCACCGGCAAAGAGAACCTGATCCATCAGTGGATTGAGCAGGGGAAAATCCGTGCGCTGGATGCCCGTCTTTTCATCATGCATATCTGGGCGGTGACGCAGTATTACGCCGATTTTGCGGTGCAGGTGAAGCATATGTACGGCAATTTCGAAGGCGATGAACAGGCGCGTGAACACATTATTGGTGAAGTGACGACACTGATTCTGAATGGCTGTAAAGCCTTTGCTCCTCCCCCTGCGAAGGGGGAGGCCGGGAGGGGGTATTAAGGGCAAACTCCCAGTCAAAGCATACATCAACTTTTTGATTTTGCTTTAAAACCCCACCCCAACCCTCCCCTTCGCAGGGGAGGGAGCAAACCAGTGATTTTTGAAGGATATGATCATGATCCAATTTCTGATGAACGGCAGGATCCACACGGAAAATCTGCCCGCTGACACCACCGTTTTGCAATATCTGCGCCGCGATGCAGGGCGCTGTGGTACCAAAGAAGGCTGTGCCTCCGGTGACTGCGGCGCCTGTACGGTGGTGCTGGCAGAAAAGCAGGGTGAGCAACTGCAATACCGCACGGTCAACGCCTGCCTGACCTTTATGCCTGCGGTGCATGGCAAACAGCTTATTACGGTTGAAGATCTGAAACATCGCGGCGAGCTTCATCATGTACAGCAGGCGATGGTGGATAATCACGCTTCGCAATGCGGTTTCTGCACGCCGGGTTTTGTGATGTCACTGTTTGCGATGGAAAAAAATAAACCTGTTTTTACGGTTGAAGGCGTGCAGGAAACCCTTTCCGGCAATCTTTGCCGTTGCACGGGTTACCGGCCAATCATGGATGCGGCGAAAGCCATTTGTGAAGCCCCGCAGGCCGATCAGTTTGATGCTGATGCCCGGCAAACGCTGGAAAAACTCGCCGCGATATCCGCGACTGAACAGCCGGTGACTATTGATGAACTGGCCGGACGTTATCTTGCCTGCCCGGATTCCCGTCTGGTGGCAGGCGGTACCGATCTGGCGCTGGAAGTCACACAACGTTATCAGCGCCTGCCGAAGCTGATTTCGCTGAGTCATATTCCCGAACTCAAGGCAATTATGCTGACCGGTCAGGCTATTCATATTGGCGCCGCCGCGCCACTCAGCGCCTGTATGCCGTTTTTACATGAAGAGTTCCCGGCGTTTGGCGAGTTGCTTGAACGGTTTGCATCACAACAAATTCGCAACCAGGGGACCTTCGGCGGCAATATCGCCAACGCTTCGCCAATCGGTGACGGCGGGCCGGTGTTGCTGGCGCTCGGCGCTTCGCTGCTGCTGCGGCGTGGCGCTGAACAACGGGAGTTACCGCTTGATCAGTTCTTCCTCGGTTATCGCAAAACTGCGTTGCAGCCGGGCGAATTTATTGAACAAATCCGCATTCCCCGCAATACCCCGGCGGCACGCCAGTTACGGGTTTATAAAGTGTCGAAACGGCTGGAGGACGATATTTCTGCGGTCTGCGCGGCGTTGCATATTGAAGTGCTAAATGGCGTGGTGGTGCATGCACGCGTGGCGTTTGGCGGCATGGCGGAAGTGGCGAAACGGGCCAGCGGCTGTGAGGCGCAATTACTTGGTCAGCCGTGGCAGACGGCAACTGTCGAGCGGGCCTGTCAGGCGCTGGAACTGGATTTCACGCCAATCAGTGATTTTCGTGCCAGCCGGGAATACCGCATGCAGGTGGCGAAAAATCTGCTGCGCCGCTGCCATATCGAAATGACTTCTCCTGAAACACTGATGCGGGTAACACATTATGTCTGAATCGAAACCATCACTTTCTCAGGCTGAGATGGAAGCGTTGTTCCGCACAGGGTTGCAGAGCGGCGTGGGCAAAAGCCAGAAACATGAAAGCGCGGAGAAACACGTCAGCGGTGAAGCAGTGTATATCGATGACCGGCTGGAATTCCCCCGTCAGTTGCATCTGGTGCCGCTGCTCAGCCCTCATGCGCATGCTGACATTTTGCATATTGATACCGAACCTTGTTACGCCGTACCGGGTGTGGTGCGGGTGATGACTGCACAGGATGTGCCCGGCAATCTGGACATTGCGCCGCTGACCCATGGCGATCCGCTGATGGCGCAGGGCACCGTGCAGTATGTCGGCCAGATTGTGCTGGTGGTGGCGGCAACCTCAATGGAAGCCGCCCGTGCGGCGGTGGCGCTGGCGAAAGTGGAGTATCAGCCGCGTGACGCGGTGCTGACGGTAAAACAGGCGCTGGCGCTGGAACATTACGTCGAAGAACCGCATCAGCATAAACGCGGTGACGCTGAGATGGCGCTGGCCTGTGCGCCGCACCGTTTACAGGGCGAACTGGAAATTGGCGGCCAGGAGCATTTTTATCTCGAGACGCAGATTGCCTCAGTGATGCCCGGCGAAGACGGCGCGATGCTGGTGTACAGCTCGACACAGCATCCGACAGAAGTGCAGAAACTGGTGGCCTCGGTGCTGGATTTGCCGATGCACAAAGTCGTGGTTGATATGCGACGCATGGGCGGTGGTTTTGGCGGCAAAGAGACGCAGGCCGCTGGTGCAGCCTGCCTTGCCGCGCTGGCGGCGCATCTGACCGGACGTCCGGCAAAGATGCGGCTGTCGCGTCAGGATGACATGCTGATCACCGGCAAGCGCCATCCGTTTCATGTCAGCTATGACGTAGGGTTTACCGATGACGGCGTCATTCACGGTATCGACATTAAACTGGCGGCCAACTGCGGTTATTCGCTGGATCTCTCCGGTTCTATCGTCGATCGCGCCATGTTCCATTCCGATAACGCCTATTACCTCGGCGATGCGCTGATCACCGGTTATCGCTGTAAAACTCATCTGGCGTCGAACACCGCTTACCGCGGATTTGGCGGCCCGCAGGGCATTGTGGCGATTGAGCACATTGTTGATCATATTGCCCGCGAACTGGGTCTGGATCCGCTGACGGTACGCAAAAATAATTACTACGGTCAGGAAGCCCGCAACGTTACGCATTATCACCAGCCCGTCGGGCAAAACCTGTTGCAGGAGATGACGCAGCAACTGGAGGATAGCGCGGAATACACCGCAAGACGTGACGCTGTCATGAAATTTAACCGCAGCAACCCTTATCTGAAAAAGGGGCTGGCGCTGACGCCGGTAAAATTTGGTATCTCCTTCACCGCCAGTTTCCTCAATCAGGCAGGCGCGCTGGTGCTGGTCTATACCGACGGCAGTATTCAGCTCAATCACGGTGGCACAGAGATGGGACAGGGGCTGAATACCAAGGTCGCGCAGGTGGTGGCTGAGGTGTTTCAGGTGGATATCAGCCGGATTCAGATCACCGCGACTGATACCGGCAAAGTGCCCAATACCTCGCCGACGGCAGCGTCATCCGGCGCTGACCTGAACGGTAAAGCGGCGCAAAACGCGGCGGAAATCATCAAAGGGCGCATGGTTGAGATGCTGATGCGTGTTCATGATGCACAGGAAACTGACATCACCTTCAGCAACGGTCAGGTGCGCGTTAAAAATCAGTATTTCAGTTTTGAACAGGTGGCGACCCAGTGCTGGCTGAATCAGGTGCCGCTGTCCAGCACCGGCTATTACAAAACACCGAAGATTTTCTATGACCGCAGTAAAGCCGCCGGGCATCCGTTTTATTATTTCTCCTACGGCGCGGCTTGCGCGGAAGTATTGGTCGATACGCTGACCGGTGAATACAGGCTGTTGCGGGCAGACATTCTGCATGACGTCGGCGACTCACTGAATCCGGCGATTGATATCGGTCAGGTGGAAGGCGGATTCGTGCAGGGCATGGGCTGGCTGACCACGGAGGAGCTGGTGTGGAATGACAAAGGGCGCTTAATGACCAGTGGTCCGGCGGCGTATAAAATTCCGGCAATTGGCGATATTCCGCAGGATCTGCGCGTGAAACTGGTGGAGAACCGTAAGAATCCGGAAGATACCGTTTTCCATTCCAAAGCCGTGGGTGAACCGCCGTTTATGCTCGGGATATCCGTCTGGTGTGCCATCAAAGATGCCGTTGCCAGCCTGGCCGGTTATCGTGTACATCCGCACCTTGATGCACCTGCCACGCCGGAAAGAGTGCTTAACGCCATAAATCAGATGCATTTTCAGGGTGACGTTGTCACTCATTCCGCTATGGCTACCGCAAAAATTGCCGGCTGACGGGGGTTCTCATGCGTACTGATGACTGGGTAACGCGTTTACATGACCTGCAACGTCGCGGAGAACCGTGCGTGGTGGCGACGCTGGTGGAGAATCAGGGCTCCACGCCGCGTGATGCAGGCAGCAAAATGGTGATCACCGCTGACCAGCAATTTTATACGCTGGGCGGCGGCAATCTTGAGTTTCAGGTTACAGCCATTGCCCGCGAGATGTTGCAGCAGGGTGCGAAAACCAGCCGCTTCGAACGCTTTTCATTAGGGGCGCGGCTCGGACAATGTTGCGGAGGCATGGCGTCGGTGTTGCTTGAACCGCTGGGGCAACCGCAACCGCACGTTGTGGTTTACGGCGCAGGTCATGTCGGGCGGGCACTGGTGAACATTCTCAGCACCTTACCCTGTCGCATTACCTGGGTAGATGCCCGTGCCAGTGAGTTTCCGGCACAGGTGGACCCGCAAGTCACCTGCCTTGTGGATGAGGAACCCGAAAGCACGGTGGCGCAGATGCCCGCTGACAGTTATTTCATGGTGCTGACGCACGATCACCAGCTGGATTTCGCTCTGAGTGAGCGCATCCTGAAGCGCGGCGATTTCCGCTACTTTGGCCTGATTGGCTCGGATACCAAGCGTAAACGCTTTGATTACCGTTTATCGGGCAAAGGGATTTCGTCTGAGCAACTGGCGAGAATGCGTTGCCCGGTGGGGCTGCCCGATGTGCGCGGCAAACTCCCGGCAGAAATTGCCGTGGCGATTGCCGGAGAATTTATCGCCGCGTATGGAAAATGATTGTTTCTTATAGATAATCTTTTTTCTATTCAGAACTCTTCAGATATTGCATTGATTTATAATGTGTTTTAATTAAAAGGAAGTGATTCATTTTAATCAGGAAGCTATATCGCATTTATGTCTTCTCCTGCCATGTCGTGTCGAACCAAACCTTCTCCACCGGTTCATAAAACAGTCACAAAACCGCAGTAATTTGTTTCCTCATTGAACGGGCCAGTGCCGCTTTGAGGAAACATCCGACGCATGTCTGCCATACAGATTTCCCACCTGAGTAAATCCTTTACCACTCAGCCGGTGCTCAATGACGTCTCACTGCATATTCATCACGGTGAGTTTGTTGCCGTGCTCGGTCCCTCAGGTTGTGGCAAAACCACGTTGCTGCGGACCATCGCGGGATTCGAGCCGGTAAACAGCGGCACAATCATCGTCGGTGAACGACTGTTTTCATCCACCGGCGTCCATGTTCCAGCGGAAAAGCGCGATCTGGGCATTGTGTTTCAGAACTACGCGCTGTGGCCGCATATGTCGGTGGAAGAAAACGTAGCGTACAGCCTGAAAGTGGCGGGGATGGATCGCCATGAACGACGCACGCGAACGCAGGATGCGCTGGCGCTGGTGGGGCTGAGCGATTACGCCATACGCCGTCCTTCCGATTTGTCCGGCGGTCAGCGACAACGTGTGGCACTGGCACGTTGCCTGGTCACACGCCCCGGCGTGGTGCTGCTGGATGAGCCGCTGGCAAATCTTGATGTGCATTTACGTGCGGCGATGGAAGAAGAGTTCCGGCGTTTTCATCAGCACACCGGCGCAACGCTTTTGTATATCACCCACGATCAGCAGGAAGCGATGGCGATGGCTGACCGTGTCGTGGTGATGAACGAGGGCCAGGTGATGCAGTTTGCTACGCCGCAAACGCTGTACCGTGAACCAGCCAACGCCATGGTCGCGACCTTTATCGACGAGGGTCGCGTTATCCCGGCACAAAATATTCAACCCGCCGAAAACGGCACGGCCTGGGCCGATGTTTTCGGTATGCGTATCCGGTTACGGGCTCCGGCACATCAGACAACGGTGAGTGAGGCGCAGGTGTGTATCCATGCTGCGGATTTACGTTTTGCTCAGCACGGCGAACCGGGCATCGCTGCGCGGATCACCCGGGTGATTTACCGCGGCGGCTATCACCAGATTGACGTCGCGCCGGTAAACACGCCTGCGCTGAAGCTTTCCCTTCATTCCTCTCTTTCGCCCGATAGTTACGTGAGTGACATTGTCACTTTCGTCATTGCCGACGGCTGGATCCTTCCCCAATAATTTTCTCATTCTAAGGACAGGGCTATGCATATTTTAAAAACCATCACGTTATCCTTGAGCGCATTGCTGATTTGCGCCACGCAGGGAGAGGCAAATGCTGCCGAAGCCGCCTCCGGAAAGCTGGTGGTTTATACCTCTCAGGCACCGGAAATTGCCCAGCAAACGATTGACGCCTTCAAGGCGGCTTATCCGGATGTGCAGGTGGAGTGGACGCGCAACGGCACGACGCAACTGATGAATGTTTTGCAAACTGAAATGTTGGCCGGGGACGTAAAAGCTGATGTGCTGCTGGTTGCGGATTCCATCAATCTGGGCGCGTTGAAAAAAGACGGCAAACTGATGGCCTATACCGATGCGCCGGTGGGAAATATCAGCCCGGATTTTTACGACAAAGATAAAACCTGGTTTGGCACCAAAATTATCGCCACGGTCATTGCCTACAACACTAAAAACGCCACACCGGTTGATAGCTGGATGGCGCTGACCGAACCGCAAAACAAAGGTCAGGTGGCCGTGCCAAGCCCGCTGTATTCCGGGGCGGCGTTGTATCACCTGCATACGGCCATTAATACGCCGGACATCGGCTGGGCGTTTTATCAGAAACTGGCGCAGAACGGCATTACCCCGGAAGGTGGCAACGGCCCGGCGCTGAAAGCGGTAGCGAGTGGCATGGCGAAGTATGGCGTGATTACCGATGCCGATATTATCCGCGCTAAAAAGCAGGGCTCGCCGATTGATCTGGTGTATCCGAAAGAGGGGGCTTCATTTGTGACTGAGCCGGTAGCCATTCTTTCCGGGGCACATAACGTGCCTGCGGCGAAGGCGTTTGTTGATTTCATGCTCTCATCGCAGGGCCAGCAATTGGTTGCGAAACAAGGTAACCGGCCAATTGAATCCGGTATTGCGGTACCTGAAGGCTTTGCACCGCTGGATTCGATTAAGCTGCTGACGCTGGATTCAGATAAAGCGGTGGCGGATGATAAAGAAGTTCGCGCGAAATTCACTGAAATCTTCGGTGGCTGACAGCCCAAAGGACAGCCAGATGAGCGTGATGAGTGAAGTTCAGCGCCGCGCCACCCCCTCGCGTCGGTTCTGGCCGGGCAGTGAGAAGGGCGTGCTTTGGGCCCTGACGTTGCTGATCGGGATATTGTCGATAGCGCCCCTGATGCGACTGGTTTGGGCGGCAATGGCGCCTGAAGGTGTGCCGGACATCTCGCGGCTCAGCCATTTACTGGGCACACGAAAAGTCCTGACCGCCACGCTGAATACACTAACGATTGCTGTCGTCTCAACTTTGCTGGCGATGGTGCTGGGTACAGTGGCGGCGCTGCTGATCGCGCTGACTAATTTGCGCGGTAAACAGGCCTGGGTATTTACTTTTATTCTGCCACTGATGATCCCGCCGCAGGTAACAGCGCTGGCGTGGGTTCAGGCACTTTCGCCATCCAGTCCGGTATTGCAGTGGCTGGGGTTAACGCTGCCCGCCGGTTCGACTTCGCCGCTGTATTCGCTGACCGGCATTATTGTTCTGCTGGGATTGCACAATGCGCCGCTGGTTTTCCTGATGGTGCGGGCCGGGTTGCGCAGGTTGCCAGCCGAACTGGTGGAGGCCGCGCGCAGCGGTGGGGCACAACCGTGGCGGGTATTGTTTACCGTGATTTTGCCGCTGGTGCGCCCGGCTATTTTTGCCGGTGCGGCACTGTCGTTTGTCACCGCAGCGGGTAATTTTGGTATTCAGGCAATGCTCGGCATTCCCGGTCGTATCCCGACGCTGATCACGCTGGTGTATCAGCAACTCAACAGCGTGGGGGCGTCGGCGCTGACGGATATGGCGGTGCTTTCGCTGCTGATTGCCGCTATTACGCTTGCCGGACTGATGTTCAGCCGCTGGCTGGGCGGGCGGCAGGATGTGCGTGTCACGGGGACGCCGCGGGCGCTGCATCAGTCTCTGGAGCGATGGCGTTTACCGGCAGAAATTGCGGCCTGGCTGTGGATGTCGCTGACGCTGTTATTGCCGCTTTCCGCGCTGATGACCACGTCCCTGACCACGGGTTTTGGTCAGGCACTGACCTTGCAGAGTCTGACGCTGAGCAATTATGCCAATGCGCTGTTCGGGTATCCGGCAATCCGCCATGCCTTTATGACCAGCCTCGGGCTGACCGTGATGACCGCGCTGATCCTGACACTTTCCTCGTTGTTTCTGGCGTATTTCCTGAGCTGGCAGCGAACTCGGCTGGTGCGTATTTTACAACTGTCGACCGAACTGGCTTACGCGTTGCCGGGGATAGTGACCGGAATTGCGGCGATCCTGTTTTTCCTCAAACCGTTGCCACTGGTGCATATCAGCCTTTACGGCACGGTATGGATTATCCTGGCGGCTTATCTTTCCAGTTTTATGGCACTGGTGCTTCGTCCGACGCTGGCCGGTTTTGCGCAAATCGAGCGTTCGCTGGATGAGGCCGCACAAATATTCGGTGCCAGTTTCCTGCAACGGATGCGCGATATAGTGATGCCGCTGGCGGCGCCGTCGGCCATGGCGGGCACGATTCTGGTGTTCCTGACCGCACTGAATGAGATTCAGGTGTCGATTCTGCTGGTCACATCCGGTACGCAAACGCTCGGACCGATGATTGTGTTTCTTGATGAAGGCGGTTCTTCCACGCTGGCCGCAGCCGTGGGGTGCCTGATGATTGGTGTGGTGCTGGTCTTTATGCTGCTGGCGTCGCTGTTTGCGCGTCGACTGCCGGAAGGCGTATTGCCGTGGCGCGTCTGAAATCCTGCCTGCTGCAAAAATCCGCAGCAGGCAGGATTTTACAGGGTTTTCAGTGGCTCACTGCGCTGCCAGAAGGCAACTGCAGACCCCAGACACAACAGATAACCCATCAGTTCGGTGCCTTCTTCGACAATATTTTTCACTGTCCGTACGTATTCGCCTTGCATCACCACTTTCCAGATCATATTCATCCCAAAGACCCGTGAGAACACCAGGATCAGTACCAGACCGCAAACCATATAGTGACAGGCCGGATGAACCAGAAAAGCTGACAATCCGCGCAGGCTGGTTTTCGGCGTGATGCAGGCCCAGGCGATACAATAGACCGCGAACAGGCTGGCGAAATACACCCATGAGCCGTAGTGGATCAGGTCAAACAGGGCATCGAGTTCGCGGATAAGCATGCAGAAGAAGAACCCGCCAATCAGGATCATACCTCCCCGCAATGCCGGATGTTTTTTGGCCTGTAAGAAAAACAACGCGCTGATGGCCAGCAGTGAAAGTTCCTGAAGGAACTCAGTGGCGGAAATTTCCTGGATACCGTCTTTAAATACGGCCACATCCAGCCAGATGACCAGCGCGGTACAAATGGCTCCCAGGGCTAATAAGATAAAATTGAGTAAGTGTTTAAAAAATGTGTGTTTCATTATTGTCCTGATTTCAATACGTTGGCGTGCATACTTCACGTGTTCTGAACATTTTTCTGCGTAGCGTGAGGTGCTGCAAGGATACGGAAGGTGATAACAGGGATATTGTGAATGCGTGCGGGAATGATAATTATTATGAATGTTATGTGCTATTTATTGGAATTTTTCGCATGATTTGAAACCCCACGTCATTTACTAATGACGAACGCGAGCAGATGGTGATAGGTTGCACGGAAACTGCCAGAGAGAGGCCATTTAGCAATCCATGAGTAATCAAACTACAACCGCCAAGCAGCTGGAAGTTCAGCGCATTGTCGATGTTCTGTCTAAAGCCATCGCGCAGCAACGCCTGCGTCCGGGCACCCGGCTGGTGGAATCACAGCTTGTTGAGGCGCTGGGTGCTAACCGTAACCACGTTCAGGTGGCGTTACAGCGTCTGGCGATGCAGAGAATTGTGACCATCGAACCTAACCGTGGCGCAATGGTGGCGCAGCCCACCGCCAAAGAAGCGCGTGAAGTGTTCATCGCCCGTCGTGCTATCGAACGGGCGATCGTTGAATGCATCGGGCCGGACGTGATCCGGCGTCACCGTCACCGTATTAGTACCCATCTGCGCGGAGAGCGTGAAGCTGTGCAATCTGAAGACCGGCGCGCCATTGTGCGTGAGCTGAGTGAATTTCATCTCATTCTCGGGGAAATTTCGGGCAATGATGTTCTGAGTGAAATTCTGTCGAATCTGATGGTGCGCAGTTCCCTGATTGTGTCGTTGTACCAGCGTAACGAAGTGCCGTCGTGCCAGTGTGATGAACATCAGGCGATTATCGATGCACTTGAAGCGGGGGATAATACGCAGGCCGCTGAAATTATGCAGGAACATCTGGACGATCTGGAAGGGGTGTTGGATCTTGATGACGAGGCCGCCGGAGAGGTGAATCTGCGTCAGGCGTTGTCTGATTTATAAAGCCTGAAAAATCCTGCCCGCCGGTTTCCGACCCGCGGGCAGGATACGTATTACGATGATTTCAAATCGCGCAGCTGCGCACGGTCATTGTAGAAACGTTTGTAAGCGAGATAACCGGCAATAATCGTCGATAAGCTCGCGGTCGCCAGCAGCATAAAGGTCACCATAATCTGATATTTGATGGCTTTCACCGGATCAATACCCGCAAAAATCAGCCCGGACATCATGCCCGGCAGGCTGACAATCCCGACGGTTTTCGCTGCATCTACGGTCGGGATCATGGCGGCACGAATGCTGTCACGGATAATCCGGTCGGAAGCCATTTTTACCGGTGCGCCGAGGCTCAGCATCTCGAGGATCTTTTGCTGATTATCGAGAAAACGCTGGTTAAGGTTGYTGTAACACAGGCCTACTGCCACCATCGCATTCCCGGCAATCATCCCCGAAATCGGAATCACCTGCATGGGCAGAAATTCGATCGAACCGCTGAGGATCAGAATCATTAATGTCAGCGAGGTACCCACCGTAATGGCGATAAAAGAAATGATAAATCCGTTATCGATATTACGGCTGCGCTTTTTGGCATTCAGCGCCGCATTTACGCAGATAAACAGCACCATCAGCACGGTTAACAGGCTGTTATTGATATCAAAAATGTATTTGAGAACGTAGCCGACAATCACCAGTTGTACGATAGCGCGGGCAACGCTCCAGATGATGTCTTTTTCCAGTCCGAGCTTTTCTTTCTTGCTGACGAGCAGGGCGACGACGACCAGGATCAGCGCGAGAGCCAGAGACTGGTTGGTAATATTATGCTGATTCATGCGACGCGCTTCCTGATGAATGACGGGTCAGGGTAATGACGTTTTTGGCGTGGCGGATTTCGTTCAGGTCATGGCTCACCCATAACACGGCGATCTGCTCTTTCTCAACCAACCCGGCAATGATGTCGTTGATGTTGATTTTATTCTCTTCATCCAGCGCGCTGGTGATTTCATCAAGTAATAAAATATCCGGCATAAATTGCAGATTGCGCAGCAATGCGATGCGCTGTTTTTCCCCGCCGGAAAGCTCCTGCGTACGTTTGGTCAGCATGTCTTCGGATAAATTTACCTGTTTCAGCCAGTCGCGAAGCTGCCCGTCATCAGGTTTTTTATTGCGGATCTGATAAGGCAGGGCGAGGTTATCGTAAACCGTTTCGCCAAATAACGACGGTGTCTGGAAGCAATACGATACGCGCTGGCGGTACGCTTCAGGTTTGATCTGCGTAATATTTTCGCCTTTGAAATAAAGATTTCCACCGGTCGGATTTTGCAATGACGCAATAATCTTCAGCAACGTACTTTTCCCGCTCCCTGAAGGGCCGGTCAGTAAGGTAAATTCCCCCGGATTCAGGGTGAGGGAAACAGGCTCCAGCAGCGGGATATGGTTGAGTGTAAAAGAAACGTCTTGCAGACGAAGGAGGTCAGTGGGAGTGGTCACGCCTGAGAATCCTTTGGTAGCGGAGGTTTTACGCCTTCCCCACTCATGAGGGGAAGGTTGGGATGGGGTGTGGGTTAACGCTGGCAGAAAGTTCGGTTGTAAAACCGTCTTCCAACCTCCCCCCTGGCTGGGGGGAGATGTAAAGAAGATTACTGAGCCGGGACGGGGGCAGGTGCCGGAGCCACTGGCGTTTCCTGATCAGGGGTTGCTGCTGGCGCTGCCGGCCCACCCAGAATACCGAAAAGACCGGCGAATTCCTGCAATGTCATTTTCTGGCCATTCAGGTCAACCTGATTGTCAGCGTAATGGAAGCTGCTGGTAATAGTATCGTCTTTCACGGTGGTCAGTTTAAACATCTGACCCATCGCTGCCAGACCCTGAACCTGCTGCTGTGCCAGTTTAGCGGCGTCGTCTGCGCTGTAACCTTCCAGCTGAGCCACCTGCGTGGTGACCTGAGTGGCCATCGGCAGAGGAATAGTCAGTTTGGCATCAACCTTATTTACCAACTGAGACAGCATTTGATCCTGAGTCTGTGCCGGCGTTGCGGCCGGATCTTTGAGATCCAGTTGCAGGGTGAAGTTACTTTCGCCTTTGCTATTTTTCCAGCTCAGCGGTGCAATGCTGATGCCCGGATTGCCTTTGAGCAGCAGTGGCAGGTTAGCCAGCAGTAAATCGGTAGCCTGTTGCTGATAAACAGCCGGATCAATCTGACCCTGTTGCAGCAGAAGTGCGCGGGATTGCTGGTTATAGTTGTCTGCGAACTGTTTCATCGCCGCGCCATCGAGTTTATCCAGCTTCAGTGTCAGTTTGGCTGAACCGAAATCTGCACCCTGAATTTTCAGTGCGTCGAGGGTGTAATCCTGCTGACCGGCGATGTTATTGCCATTTTCAGAGAATTTGCTCACCAGTTTGAAGTTATCCAGCGAAGCGGCATCTTTGCCGTCAACGTTCACCAGGATTTGCTTCACAGTCAGGTTTTGATCACCCACGCCGACCTGAAACTTACCTTGTTTGGTGTCGCTGTCCATGCTGAAACCGGCCAGGGTCACTTTTTCAAGCTGACCCCACTGATTTTTAGAGGTCAGAGCGATGCTGTCGGTGCTGGCGTCCAGCTTCATGGCCGTCAGATCTTTGTCGACATCGACATTGATTTTACCGCCAGAGAAGGCCAGCTGGCTTTCATCTTTCTGATACGTCACAGGAATGATGTCAGCCGCCGAAGAACTTGCGCCGCTGTAGGAAACGCGGGTGTCAATCGTGACCAGAGATTTGCCTTTGGTGACATCAAACAGACCTTTCACCGTTGGCGTGTTTTGCAGCTCTGAATGAACAGAAGCCATGCTTGGGATCAGATTGAATTTTTTCAGCTGAGCGGCAGGGAAAGGGCCGTGATCGATAGTTTCGATAAAGGCAATTTCGTCACCCGTTTTCAGTACGCTGGTGCCCGCCGTTGCGGCAGCAGGCTCCGGTTGCAGAACAATGCGCATTTTGCTGCTGAACAGCCCGCGCTGATAATCCTGATAGCTGACTTTCAGCCCGGCTTTCGGATAAGCACTTTGCAACTGGCTGTTAGCCGCCGCAACCTGTTCATCCATATGTTGTTCGATCAGCTTGCCCGTATACCACGAGACGCCTGTCCAGGCCGCGCCAAGGACTACAATGACGCTTACAGCGACTAACGACTTCTTCATATCTCTGTTTATCCTTATGAAATGTCCCGAAAATAAAAAACGCCTTCCGGCGTTATTAGTCTACAGAGTGTAGCTGAATCAGCAAAAAAATCACCAAAATGGGGCGTTTAGCCCCATTTTGTTTAATCAACTGTTCATTTCGCGAGTGTATTGAACACGCGTGCTATGCGGCCGTTGCCGCTGGCAGTCACCGGTGACTCAGTGGCTGACAGGAAACACGACTCACCCGGATTGAGAACCAGGGTTTGATTGTTCTTCACCAGAACGCTCTGACCCTCAATACAGAAGACAATCGCCGCGCTGTCCTGCTCCAGCGTTTGCGGTTCAGCAGAGAGGCTGTGAATTGAAAAAGCAAAATCTTCGACCGGGATCGGGAAGTTGAGTTCCGCACCTTTGACAACCGGCGTGGTCAGCAATTCAGAAGCGGGTCTGGCGTTGAATTTCAAATTCGCCAGCAACTCAGGAATATCGATGTATTTCGGCGTCAGACCTGCGCGCAGCACGTTATCGGAGTTCGCCATCACTTCCAGCGAGACGCCTTTCAGGTAGGCATGCGGCGTTTCGGCATACAGGAACATGCCTTCGCCCGGTTGCAGGGTGATTACGTTGAGCAGCAGCGGGGAGAACAGGCCGCTGTCATCAGGATAAAATTCAGAAATACTGCGGATGGTGTCCCACGGCTCACCCTGTTGTTCATCCAGAACGGATTTCAGCACGTCCAGCGCCCGGGATTTATCTTCACCTTCCAGACTCAGCAGGCCCGCAAACAGCGTGCGCAGGTGATCAACATCCGGAGACGTCAGGAAGCTGGCAATTAACGGATGCGCACCGGCCACGGGTTGCAATAATGAAACAATTTCGCGCAACTCGCGGAAACCGTTCATGGCCTGGAAAGGGGTCAGGGCATAAACCAGTTCAGGTTTGTGGTTCGGATCTTTGTAGTTACGCTCGGCGGCATCCAGTGGAATACCGGCAGCATTTTCTTTGGCATAACCGATTTCAGCCGCACTTTTGCTCGGGTGCACCTGAATCGACAGCGGCTGATCGGCGCACAGCACTTTAAACAAGAAAGGTAATTCGCCAAAGCGCTTAGCCACTTTTTCGCCCAGTTGCGCAGACAGTCCGGCACTTATTTGGTCGCGCAGAGAGAGGTTCTCCCCACGGGAGTTCTCAATCTGAGAGCTACATTTCGGATGAGCCCCCATCCACAGTTCAGCCATCGGACGGCCTTCTGCATCTTTAATTCCATAGAGTTTGGTCAGCGCGTCTTTGCTGCCCCAGGCGTAATTTTGTACACCGTTATGCATCTTTTGCATTGCTTCATCCTGAATAGAAAATATTGCCGACTAGTAAACAATGACGAAGGGGGCTTTACAACTGCGAAGGCCCAAAAAGTGCGGCTGGCATGCATTTTCAGATTGGGGATCGAATCCAATTATACGCCCGGCTTATATGTCACTATAATCAACAGGCCGCCAACGGATGCGTGGGAGCGCGTGCGGCAAACAGTAACCTGCAAAAAAACTGATTTATCATCGTAATAAGCATCTAAGGAGACAGTAATGGCATCTACACGCGTTGAGAAAGACTCAATGGGGCCAATTGATGTTCCGGCAGATAAGCTTTGGGGCGCACAGACGCAACGTTCCCTCGAGCATTTTCGTATTTCCTCTGAAAAAATGCCAACGGCGCTGATTCACGCGCTGGCACTGACAAAGCGTGCGGCAGCCAGCGTCAATATGGACCTCGGGTTACTGCCTGCTGAGCGGGCAAACGCCATTATTGCCGCTGCCGATGAAGTGCTTGCCGACAAGCATTCTGCCGAATTTCCGCTGTCCATCTGGCAGACCGGTTCCGGTACCCAGACCAACATGAATATGAATGAAGTGCTGGCTAACCGGGCAAGTGAAATTCTCGGTGGCGTGCGCGGCGAAGAACGTAAAGTTCACCCGAACGATGATGTGAACAAGAGCCAAAGCTCCAACGATGTTTTCCCGACGGCCATGCACGTTGCGGCAGTGATTGAACTGCGCGAAACCCTGATCCCGCAGTTGAAAGTGTTGCACAAAACGCTGTCCGATAAAGCCACGGCATATCGTGACATTGTGAAAATAGGGCGTACGCATTTGCAGGATGCCACACCGCTGACACTGGGGCAGGAAATTTCCGGCTGGGTAGCCATGTTGGGACACAGCCTGACGCACATTGAAAACAGCATCCCGCATATTGCCGAACTGGCGCTGGGCGGAACTGCAGTCGGTACCGGGTTGAATACGCACCCGGAATACGCCGTGCGTGTGGCGAAAGCACTGGCAGAACTGACCGGACAACCGTTTGTGACATCCCCGAATAAATTTGAAGCGCTGGCGACCTGTGACGCACTGGTTCATGGCCATGGCGCGCTGAAAGGGCTGGCCGCTTCACTGATGAAAATCGCCAACGACGTGCGCTGGTTATCTTCCGGCCCGCGTTGCGGCATCGGTGAAATCTCGATTCCGGAAAACGAACCGGGTAGCTCGATCATGCCGGGCAAAGTCAATCCGACGCAGTGCGAAGCGATGACTATGTTGTGCGCACAGGTGCTGGGAAATGACGTTGCAGTCAACATCGGCGGTGCATCCGGTAACTTTGAGCTGAACGTGTTCCGTCCGCTGGTCATCCATAACTTCCTGCAATCCGTTCGTTTGCTGGCTGATGGTATAAGCGGCTTTAACGAGCATTGTGCGGTCGGTATTGAACCTAACCGTGACCGTATTACCCAGTTGTTGAATGAATCGCTGATGCTGGTGACTGCGCTGAATACCCATATTGGCTATGACAAGGCGGCGGAAATCGCCAAGAAAGCGCATAAAGAAGGCCTGACCCTGAAAGCGTCGGCGCTGAAACTCGGCTATCTGACCGAAGAACAGTTCGACGAGTGGGTGCGGCCTGAAGCCATGGTCGGTAGCATGAAAGCGTAAACGGCCTGCTATTTACATGTGAAATGAGGTCCGGGCAACCGGACCTTTTCACGTTCTGAGCGGCTTACAGCGGATGGTCCGTATAAAGATGCAGACGTTTGATCAGCAGGCTCAGTGGCTGCGACTGCGGTTTATATTTATGCTTCACGGATGACACATCGTAATCATGCAGTTCCCCTAACTTAGGAAGTTGCATCATGGGCGAACGCAAACATAACGCAATCAGCGGCAGCGGGCAGGGGTGTTGCACCTGTTTCTGGTTGTTGCGATACCACACGCGGGCTATGGGCTGAACTTTCACCGGGCGTTTGAATTTGAGCGCCGCGTGTTCGGGCAAACGCTTCACGTCTATCATCTCGCGGTTAATGTTTTCCATCCATTGCTCACGGGTATAAGGCGAGACAGCGCGTCCGGCATGCAGACTCTTTTCCAGTTGTGCCAGAACTTCATCGCGGGTCACGTTCTTAATAATATGTTTGTTCGCCCAACCAAAGCGCACGGAGTCCGGGTCATTGAGATACGTCACCGAACGGTAAGCGTTCAGCGTTATCAGGCCGCGAAGGTGGGTATGTACAAACTCAAAACGCTGTTCACGGGCGAGACCGGACTCGACGGTCACGATATGTTCCAGTTCAGCTTTCAGCTTATTCACTTCTTCAATCAACAGCAGGGCAGACTGATGCTCCGCTGCGTCCACGGCATAACACAACACACCGGGTAAACGGACGGCGGATTTACTGCTGACATTCTCGTTATTATGATGAATAAACAACCGCTGAAAATGCTGTAATGCCAGTTGCTGTGCGGTTTCGCCGGTGTGAGGCATGACAGTGATTTTGTCCGCCGGATTATGCTCTTCGCCTTTCACTACTTCAGGCAAGGTAAATACCCGCGCCTGCAATAATTCCAGTTGCCCCAGGAAATTCCCCAAATCTTGCAATGCCATTTCCAGTTCGTTAAAACAGCCGTTCATCCGGGCAATTAAATCATAATCCGCCATAAACCCTCCAGTTAGTTACAACATACAGTTTAGGGCAAAATGGGAAAATGTACATACCTGAATAATAGGGAAATCATAAACTTCCCCTATAAACAATTTAACCAGACAGAAACTCAATGCTTAGGATATTTCAATGAGCAACCGTCCGGAAAGTTTTAGATAATCACACTAAGGTGGTGGCAATATGTTTTATTCGCTGGGTTGAAATTGGCGCTTCAATTTGAATTTCATCAACGCTGTTAAAGTCGCGAATGAGAGCACTGTGCGCCAGGGCACGAGCCTCACTAACTGGCATGCTCGCCACTAATTCAGCCGGTAAGGAAGCTAACATCGCCTCGATTAATGCATTTTGATCACGTTTGTAGTTTTCAACAAATGAAAAGCTACGCTTTCCTAATATATTGATCTCATAGAGGTATTGGAAATTTTGTTTCCCCATGAAAGTTCTCGTTTTGAGGAAAGCCTTTGCCCCTTTTTTCGTCCTGGAGGCTATCTCCAAATACCCGAAACTCTGTGTTATCCCGGCTGATTGTTCCAAAAAACCCCTGAGCTTCTATTATTTCTGGCCCGCGCGAATCGTATCTATAAGCACAAGAATTACCTTTGGAAATAAAGGATTGCGGAAAGGTTTGGTTCTTCTCAACTTCTTTACCGTGAGGGGGTGTTGCGGGGCTAAATATACGACCTAAACGACTAAACATGGTTCCATCCTGTTTATAAAGAAGCGTAATATAATTCCTATGCCCAAAAAGGATGATGACGTAAATCAATCTCTGCCACCGAAAAGACCGGGGGATAGAATTTCATTTATGCAAAATCATGGCTCATAAATTAGTTACAACATTCGGTGATGCCCATAACCAATAAATGTGCACACATAAACATCTGTGAAATCATTAAATTCAGTGTGATAGTCGCTCAGCAGGGTGAAGAAGAAGTTTACCCCTTCCATGCACGGGTCAGGTTAGAATAAAGAACTTTCTGCTTTCAGGAGTTCGCGATGACAGATCTGATCCGTTGCCCGTGGGGCACGAGTGACCCGATGATGATTGACTATCATGATGATGAATGGGGCAAGCCGGTACGTGACAGCCGGGCACTGTGGGAAAAGCTGATGCTTGATGGCTTTCAGGCCGGATTATCCTGGCGGATCGTGCTGAAAAAAAGGGATGCCTTGCGCCTGGCCTTCTGCGATTTTATACCCGAGAAAGTCGCAGAATTTACCGAAGAAGACATCGAAAGGCTGGTGAATAACGCCGATATTATCCGCTCCCGCAGCAAGATCACGGCGGTTGTCAGCAACGCCCGGGCCTATCTGTCCATGCAGCAAGCGGGTGAAGATTTTGGTGAGTGGATTTGGGCGCAAATCGGCGGGAAAGCGATTCAGCATACCGGGCCGGTTCCGACTAAAGATGCGCTGTCTGATCAGATTTCAAAAGATCTCAAAAAGCGTGGATTCAAGTTTGTCGGCCCGACAATAGTCTATGCCTGGCTGGAAGCTACCGGCCTGATTAATACCCATCATCCGGATTGTTTCCGGCGTGCTCAGGTAGCAAAAGAAGCCTGATTTCTCGAAAGTTTTTTCAACGGGAATACTGCTTTTGATATTGTGACGGTGTCACGGATAATTGCCTGACGAACGCACGTCGCAAGATATCAACGCTGGAAAATCCGCACTGTGCCGCAACCTGCTTCACCGCCATTTCCCCCGTTTCCAGCAGTTGCCGCGCGTGAAATATCCGTTGCTGTTCCAGCCATTCTGCCGGTGATTGCCGCAGCGCCTGATTAAACAAACGCGTCATATGGCGGACACTGATCCCCATATGAACAGCCAGGCTTTGCACATTATGCGGTTGGTCGAGCGAATTCATCACCCACCGCTGTACGTCCTGTAATGCCGACCGGCCACTCAGCGACGCCTGACCATGGCGGCTGAACTGCAACTGCCCGCCGGGACGTTTGAAGAACATCACCAGTTGCGAAGCGACATCCAGCGCGGTTTCCCGTCCAAGATCTTCTTCCACCATATTCAGGGCTAAATCCAGCCCGGAGGTGACACCTGCTGCCGTTCTCAGCTCACCCTCGGCAATAAAAATAGCGTCAGCTTCGACATTCACCCGCGGATACTCTTCGCTTAGCTTTGCGGCGACGGACCAGTGTGTGGTCACGCGCCGGTCGTCAAGCAACCCGGCGGCGGCAAGTAATAACGCACCGCTGCACACGGAACCAAAACGCTTCGCATGGTGGCTCCAGGTACGGATCCCGTCTTTTAATTTTTCATCCCGCAGGAATGTTTCCAGCACGGGCGCACCTGCGACCAGAAAAGTATCGACGGCGGCAGGAAGTGGGGTTGCAAGAGTGAGATCCGCAAACAGACGCACACCGGAAGAGGTGCGCACAACGGGATCGTCGCCAATCGCCATCACGCTCAGGGTATAAACGTCGCGGCCGCGTTGCCGGTTGGCTTCAGCGAAAACATCCAGCGGACCGGAGACATCGAGAAGTTGCACGCCCGGCACGGCGAGAATAATGATGTGTTTTGGCATTTGAATATTTCCTGTCGCAAATGAACAATTATGTCTCATAACGTCATATTACGATGATTGATGACATTTATCTTGCCGCTTATGCTGACTCTATTCAACCCAACAGGACAAATACTATGACTCTGAACATTAAGGGTATCCGCATTCCCGACAGCAAAATGGCCCGTGAAGCAACAGAACGGGTCCGTGATATGGAATCCGATTTACTGTTTCATCATTCCAGCCGTGTATATTACTGGGCCGCGCTGGCCGGGCAACAACGTCAGCTAAAGGTTGATCATGAGCTGCTTTATATTGGCTGTATGTTCCACGATGTGGGGCTGACACACGAAAATTGCAGTTGCGATAAACGCTTTGAAGTTGACGGCGCCAATGCCGCACGCGAGTTTATGCAACAGCACGGCATCAGCACGCAGGACATCGATAAGGTCTGGACCGCCATTGCGCTGCATACCACGCCGGGCATCCCTGAATTTATGGATCCGGTGATCGCACTGGTGACTTCAGGTGTGGAAATGGACGTACTCGGCATCAATTATCAGGGCTACGATGACAGCGTACGTAATGCGGTTGTCGAAGCGCATCCGCGGACACCGGCGTTCAAGGAAGATATTATTCAGGCATTTTATGACGGAATTAAACACAAGCCGCAGACCACATTCGGCAATGTCAAAGCCGACGTCATTGCTGATAAAGAACCCGATTTTATCAAAGGAAATTTCTGTTCTGTGATCCGCAATTCCCGCTGGAATGGCTGATGAGAAGAAAAGGGCGCGTGGAGAAGGGATCCCGGCGCGCCACACGCAATTAAAGAAGACGAAATTCAATCATAAACAGTGATTTCAGCCCCGGATAAATCTCGCTGATGACCTGTTTCAGTTCTTCCAGTGTCATGTTTTCCTGCACCGCGTGCTGATCGTTGAGATCGTCGAACTGTACACCAGTGACAGCGATAATTTCAATGTTGCAGAAAAACACGTCATCTTCATAACGGCTGACGCGAACCTGATCGCCTGCTGTAAAATCCGCGTCGCTGGCTTCACGCAGGGTGATCGTTTTACGGCCAGCAAGKATATCAGCCTCAAAACGACTGTAAAAAGTGATATTTTTCATGAGGTTTCCTGCGTTAAATAGAGAGAACGTCCGGTTGATGGTATAGCGTGCGCATATATCAGGCAGATATTAAAGAAGGACAGGGTGGCTAACCATCTCACCGTCATTGTATCTGTGAATCATAAATGACAAGAAGTTGTTCACGGGAGGAACAATTGCCGTGCCAAGCCACAAAGGATTTTCCGGGCAGATGGAGCCGCAAATATAAGCCGGTATTCCGGCCAGTTGCCCGGCCATTGACCGGTGAACATGACCTGCTGAGATAGCGATAGGTTTTCGCGGATGCTCACTTAAAAACTCAGCCAGTTTTACCACATCGCGACACATTATCTGATCTAAAGGCGGAATGCCGCTGCGGATAACCGGATGATGCATGAAAAGAATGGAATTCGCGGAACCGTCGCTGATCAGATTATCGGCCAGCCACGGCAGATGTTCGCCAATGGCTCCTGCGGGATTTCCCTGGATGGTGGTATCAAGGCCGATAAGGCGGAGTTCACCGATGTCCGCGACAAAATGCAGCGCGTCATTTTCGCCGGAATTGCACCAGTAATGGCAATGCAAAATTGATTTCATTGCTGCACGGTCGTCTGAATTACCGGGCAATATGAATGACGGGTAAGATCTTTTATTCAGCTGAGCGGCGATAGCGGCATAACCATCACGCCAGTTGTCGTCAATCAAATCACCGGTCAGCACAAGGGCGTCAGGCGTAATGAGATCAATCCACGTCAGTGCGCGTTCAAAGCCTGCGAGGTTATCATTATTTTCTGCGGCATGAATGTCAGACACCTGAGCGATAATCACCAAAACCTCCGGGAGGATTTCCCGTTATCAGAATAAGAACAATGTAGAGGATATAGAACGGATAATCAAAGTGCGCATAATGTATATTATGTTAAATAGGATATCAACTTACGCACCAGACGCCATCATTTTCCTCATTCTGCCTCACCTGCTTCGTTCAACGTTTTTTCACCGTAATGAATGGCCAGCCAGATGGTCGTTCCATTCTGTTCAGTCCATTCGACGCGGTGTCTGCACATCGACGGGATATTCACGAAGTCGCCTGCTTTCAGAATGCGCACATCGGTTTCGGTATCAAACCTCAAACCAGCCGAACCTTGCAAGATCAGTATCCATTCGTCATGCGTCTGGCAATACCAGAATCCCGTCGGGCTGGCTTGTCCTGTGGAAATAATCCGCTCAATACGAATACCGGGTCGTGTCAGCAACTCTTCAAAGGTCTCGCCTTCACCATTACGTGCAGCTCCAGGAATATCTGTGAATATGTTATCTGGCATTCACCACCTCCGTCCGGACTTTCAGGGTTTCAAATTGATCGCGCTACGTGAATTCTGAGAATTGAACAGCATAGTTGTACTGCAGATTTCACGTAGCACGTCCATTTTTCAGTGCTCTAAACACTATAAACCGGCATAGGCTTTTTCGACTTTGGCCATGTATCTGGGTGCCTGCGGCGCCGGATGATACTGACGAACATGCCAGTTAAAAGCTTCCGGCGTCAGTTGATTAATCATTTGGATTGCCGTCTGCCGGTTACTGGAAAACGTTCTAAGTAACGCTCCCGCACCGTTGGCATACGCGACTTCTGTGGCATAACGGCGCGTCAGCGGATCGTTAATCCAGTTAAGTTGCTGACGTTGCAATGCACTGATGTATGCCGTTCCCAGATCAATGTTGGTTTCCGGATCCAGCAAATCATCGTCGTCCGGGCAACCGCGTTTACCTTTATAACGATACGCGTCGCAACCGCTGGTCGATGCTTTCAGCTGCATCAGACCAATAGCATTAGATGGACTGACTGCTTTGGGATTAAATCCGGATTCGACCTGAATGATTGCCTTCACCAGTTTACGGTCAACTTTGTATTCATCGGCAGCATCTTCAATCTCATCATCAAAGGCATGCGTGTCGTATTTCTTATAATGAGGTTTGCCCGAGCAGCCAGCCAAAATCATCAGCATAACCAACATGCTGAATTGTGAAGTTTTTTTGAATAATGAAATCATAATCTTCCAGGATCTAAATGAACGTTTCTCCGGCTGATAAGATACCGTTATCGTCACTCAGGGTCATGTATTTATGAGGGATTTTCTGACATTCAACGGTATCAAAAGTGCGAAATCCGGTCCCTGCGCCCTGCTTTCACGTTAATTTACTGGCTGAGTGATTCAATAACAGCATTCGCAGATTTGACTTATTTAATACACATTGTATTTTTAATGCCATGAACACATTCCTGATTATCGTCCCCGACGGGGGCATGTTATTCGAAGCAGCAGGCATTGCTGATATCCTCATGCAGGCAAATCGTCTGTTGCCTCTCCACGCCACGTCTGACTCCAAAATTGCGCCTTATCAGGTGACTGTGGCGACCACACAACCGCACCGTGTGATTCACGGTGTCTCAGGGCTTAACCTTCTCGCGGATCACCGGTTATGCGATCTTGACCCCACATTGACCCGCGACACTATCTTAGTCACCGGTAAAGGCTTATCTGAAGAAGAAGGCTCAAACGTTGTCCGCTGGCTGCAACAGGCTGCGCCGCATGCCCGCCGTGTGGTATCTGTTTGTGGCGGCGCGGTGTTGCTCGCCCAGGCGGGATTACTCAACGGCCGACACGCCACCACACACTGGCGTCTGATCGACACCCTGCAGGCACAATACCCGCAGGTGACCGTGGAACGCGGCCCGATGTATGTTCAGGACGGTCCGGTCTGGACGTCAGGTGGCGTCAGCTCCGGCTTTGACCTCACTCTTGCATTGGTCGAAGAAGATCATGGTTTCAGCATCGCTAAAAATGTTGCTCAGGATTTAGTAATGTTTCTCCGGCGTCCGGGTGGACAGTCGCAATTTAGCCGCTATCTTTTGAATCAGGCCAGCAATGGCTCTATCCGCGAACTTCAGGCCTGGTTACCTGAGAATCTCAACAGCGATTTATCTGTCGAAAACCTTGCTGAACGTGTCGCGATGAGTCCGCGAAACTTCACGCGCGTTTTCACACGCGAAACCGGCATAACCCCGGCAAAATATGTTGAGGAAGTCAGGCTGAGTGCCGCGCGACAGCTTCTGGAACAAACAACACAAAACATAGATCGTATCGCCCTCACGACCGGCTTCGGCGGCGGGCTGAACCTGCGCCGCGTTTTTGAACGAAATTTACAACTTACACCGACAGAATACAGAGAACGCTTTTGCTCCAGATACTTGGCGTAAATTGATCTTTTATTGTCATTTACGCCAATCCTCCTGCGTACTAGATTAACTGTAAAGCAAATAACTAAGGAGTTCATCATGGTCAAAGTAGGTATCAATGGTTTTGGCAGGATTGGACGGAATGTTTTGCGCGCCGCACTCGGGCGGGATGACTTCCAGGTGGTGGCAATTAATGATCTAACGGACAGTAAGACTCTCGCTCATCTTCTGAAATATGACTCACTCTCAGGCACGTTAAAAGCTGACGTCGAAGCGGGTGAAGGCGAATTACGGGTTGATGGAAAACCGGTACGCGTTTTCTCAGAAAGGGATCCCGCTGCAATTCCGTGGAGCTCTGTGGGCGTTGATATCGTTATTGAAGCTACCGGCTTCTTTACTGAAAAAGCTAAAGCGGAAGTTCACATCACCCGGGGCGGAGCAAAACGCGTCATTATTTCCGCACCGGCCAAAAATGATGACATCACTATTGTGATGGGCGTTAATGACAGCGATTACGACCCGGCAAAACACAAAGTGGTCAGCAACGGCAGTTGTACCACCAACGGTCTGGCCCCTGCCGCTCAGGTTTTGCATCAGACCTTCGGCATTGAACACGGCCTGATGAACACCACACACGCCTACACCAACAGCCAGGCGTTGCATGATCAACCTGAAAAAGATTTACGGGGTGCGCGTGCGGCCGCGGTTTCCATTGTTCCGTATTCCAGCGGCGCAGCGAAAGCGATCGGGAAAGTTATCCCGGAACTGGACGGACGCATGACCGGTTATTCACTACGAGTTCCGGTGCCGGTGGTTTCCATCGTCGATTTAACCGTTAACCTTAAACGCGAAGCGACTGTTGAAGAAATTAACGCCGCGTTTCGCAAGGCGGCTGAATCCGGCCCGCTTAAAGGCATTCTGGGTTACAGCGAGGAGCCGCTGGTGTCGAGCGATTATCGCGGTGATCCGCGTTCATCCATTATTGACGGGCTTTCAACATTGGTGATTGGCGGCAAGCTGGTGAAAATTCTCGCCTGGTATGATAACGAATGGGGCTTTTCAAACCGCCTGGTCGATCTGGCCCTGTTAATGGAAAAACGCGGTTTATAACCTCCTCTTTTCCTGCCAGAATAATGACAGACACCGCTTTATGCGGTGTCTTTTTATATGTCAAAGACGATCACCATTTTTAATAAAACACACTGTATGTTGTAACTAATTAATTATTTCTTGCTCCAGGAATGAACGTCATTTCTCCTGCGGCCCGATGGTCATAAACGGGTTATAGGCGATTTCCCACAGATGTCCGTCCGGATCGGCGAAATAACCCGAATATCCACCCCAGAACACTTTCTGTCCCGGTTTAATCATTTTACCTCCCGCACTGACTGCCTGAGCCAGAATGGCATCCACTTTAGCTTCACTGGCCACCGTTTGCGCCAGCGCCATACCGCGAAAACCATTCCCTGCCGGGCTGACTTGCGCATCTTTTGCCAGTTCGTCCCACGGAAACAGAGAAAGCCAGGCACCTGCCAGTTCAAAAAAACTGACACCTTCAGAATCGATAACCACTTTTGGAAAGCCCAGTCCGTGCTGATAAAATTCGGTAGAAGCGGCCAGGTCTTTAACACCCAGCGTGATCATGTTGATGACAGGTTGCATTGTATTTTCTCCGTCAGAGGGATAAAGCAAACAGGTAAAATGGCTTTCCGGATAGCATAAATAGTTTCCGGAAACTTTACTTAGATAACCCTTCCACTTGTCTCAAAATGTTAATGGCACCCGTCCTTTTCTGATAAATGTTGCTTATCGTGCTAATCTGACGTCTCAGAACCTGCTAATCCCCGACGTTGAGGATCTCCTGTGACCATATTACGCCGCCGCCCGGAAGCCACCTCTCCTGCCGTCCGTTTCCTGCCTGAAACCATTCATATCGGCCGTCAGTTGCGGACTTATTGTGATGCCCGTTTCAAAACTATTGGCCTGACACTGGCTCGCGGGCAAGTGTTATTACATCTGGAAGCCGCCAGCGGACGCCTGCCTCAGGGTGAACTGACCGCGTTGCTGGAAGTCGAACACCCTACCGCCATTCGCCTGTTTGACAGCCTCGCCGAGCTGGGCCTGCTGGAACGCTGCCCCGGAGAAACCGATCGTCGTTCGAAAGATATCAGACTGACAGAAACCGGAACTGAGCTGGCAAACCAGGTACGCATCATGACGGATGACATTCTGATCCGCGTCATGGAAGGTATTCCGCAAAATGATGTGGATATCGCCCGGGATGTTCTCGCCAGTATTACTGCCAATATCGCCGCGCTTTAATTGGCGATTTTTCACGTTTTATAGCTTTTCCCGCCTGCAATAGTCACTTCCGTTACTGATTTGTTACTCGTTATTATTCGTGGCAACGTTACCCTGCTCAGCCCCCAGGTGTCAGGCTATATCACCGACGTTAAATAACGCGACGGGTAACTTCACCAAAATCTCACAACGTATCGCGGTGCGCATTGAACTGGAACCGGGACAGCAGCAAAGTAACCGTCTGCGTCCGGGCATGTCCACCATGGTCAGCGTAGATACTGCACAGGCCCCGGTCAGCCAGCAGTATTAGCCCCGGGGAAATCGGAATAATAGCGCTGTGCCACGTCAGGATGTGAGCGCAGCCGCCCTTTCAGATAATTGAAACCCACATCGCGGAATAACGGATTCAGCGGATCGCTTGCCTCTCCCCGCGCTTCCTGCGCCAGTTCTGCGGGCAACGGGAATAATGGCACAACAGCATCAAGCTGAGCGCCAAGGAAAAATGCCAGCGACAAGCGCTCGCCGCCTTCCGGTGGCGAGACAACCCGATGTACCGTAGCGCGCAGATAACCGTTGGTGGCAAGTTCCAGTAACTCGCCGATATTAACCACCAGCGTATCAGGGACCGGAAACGCGTCGATCCACTGGTTTTCTTCCACTTCAACCTGTAAACCGCGCTGTTCATCCTGCAAGAGAAAACTGAGGAATCCTGAATCCTTGTGCGCACCGACCCCCTGATTTCCGGCGCCCACCGTGCGCCCCGGATAACGGATCAGTTTGATATGTTCATTAGGCTTTTCGCCATACAGCGGATCAAACGCGTCTTCCGGCAGTTTCAGCGCCAGGGCAAAAGCCCGCAGCAGACGCAGCGACATGGCCGTCATCTCCCGTTGCCAGCGCAGTAACAGCGGGCGCAATTCCGGCAATGCTTCCGGCCATTGATTCGGCCCCTGCAATCTTGCCCATGCAGGCGTACTCTCTGTGACCGACAGTTTTGGCCGCTCGGCACCGAGATCAAACTGTTCGCGCCAGTCCGGCTGCCCCCGGGTAATCTCCGAGGCGGCCCGGTTATAACCGCGAAAGTGTGGCGAGTTGATCATCGCCACAGCCAGTTTGTCTTCCTCTGGTAGGGCAAAGAATTGTCGGGCAACCCGCTGAACATCCTTCAGTAACTGCGCATCAACGCCATGATTTTTCAGGTAGAAAAAACCAATCTCACGCGCCGCATAACGCAGTTGCGCAAGGAACGCTTCCCGCTGTCCGGGCGTTGCAGAAAACTGACTGAAATCGATCAGAGGGATAGAGGGGGATGTCTGGCTCATCGCGTAGTCCGCCGTGATGTTATTAATAATTATCAACGCTATCACGGTTGCCGGATGACAGACCAATAGCCAGATGGTCTGGTTTATACTTCAGGGTTATGAATGAGAGGCAGAAAACAGCCAGCCCTTCCGTGGACAGGCCGCTGATTTTTAATGACTTAAGACTTATTGCCAAGATAGTGATACACCACCGCCAGATCCTTCCCGCCATAACCGCCATCGACCGCACCCTGCCAGGTCTGACTGATACGTTTCATCACCGGCAGTTCAAGATTGCTGCCCGCTTCCAGCGCCAGATTGATATCTTTCAGGGCCCAGGTCAGCTGCATCTGCGGGGTGTAATCACCGCTTTTGAACATCTCCATTTTGCCCCTGATATACGGCGCAGCAAGCGGACCGCCTTCCAGCACATTCCACAGATCGTCGGGGGTGAAACCCAGCGCTTCGGCAAGTTGCGTAGTTTCTGCGATACCTTCCATCATGGCAATCAGCCAGGCATTGACCACCAGTTTCATTTTGGATGCACGCCCGGCTTCGCCCAGCCATTTTGTCGCTTTGGAAATGGCGGCAAATACCGGCTCAATAGCCGCGCCCGCTTCGCGATCCCCGCTGGCCAGCACCACAATTTGCGCCTGTTCGGCCGGTGCTTTCGTCCCGGAAACCGGTGCATCAAAGAACACCACATCAGGACGCAGTGTTTTAATCAGCGCCATCAACGATTCCGTCGCGTCTACGCCGAGCGTTCCCATTTGAGCGATAATGCCGCCCTGTTTCAGGCCGGCAAGCAAACCGTTGTCACCCTGATAAACGTCAAGGGACGTTTTGCCATCGGACAGCATTGTAATCACCACATCCGCCCCTTCAGCGGTTTCACGCGGTGTCCGGCCGCGTGTCGCACCGGCTTTCACCAAATCATCACCCCGTGAAGCCGTCCGGTTCCAGACGCGGGTATTGAACCCTTTTTTGATCAGGTTAGCGGCGAACGCGTGCCCCATTGCGCCCAGCCCCAGTACGGCGACCGTGGGTTGTTGCTGACTCATGCCTGACTCCTTACGTAAACAATGTATGTTGTAAAAAGGCTAACACCCCGGCGCGCTGTCCGGGCATTGGCTTCTGTAAGCGAATGCAACAGAAAGGCTGATATTACTTAACCTCTGCTGAGTAAGTGGCGTAACATACGCGCTTTCGCGCCTGGCATTTAATATTGATTTATTCAGGCAGCTTATGATTTGACTGATAATTTTCAGGAGTGGCAAGCATTATGAGTAAAGTTGTTTTGATCGGGATTGTTTCAGTCATTTTCGTTTTGATGGTGCTGATGTTGGGCTCTGTGTATATCTACCCGTGGTGGATGCAGCGCTCCACAGAAGGCGCGTGTGCCGATATCAGCAAGGACAATGCCATCGATACGGTCACCCGTGATTACATGGAAAACCGTATCCCTAACTGGGGCAATGATAAAGACAACATGGGCACGTCGGTGCCGGTTCTGAATTTCATCAGCGATGACGCTAAAGAAGACAAAGGGACCTATAACATCCCGTTCAGCGCGAAAGGCCCGAACGGCACCCTGGGTTATGTCGCGCACTTTAACTGTTCCAATCACTACGTGAAATATTCGACGGTGGAATAAATCCAGACGAACACCCTGGGCTTGCGTCTGTCACCCCGCTCGCTGGAACATAAACGCCGGCAACAGCGCGCAGTGAGAAAAACGCAGGATTCCAGGGGGTTCGTTTCCAATTTTTTGGGCCGCTGTGGGCAGCAACCTACGACCTTGTCCTGGATTTTAAATTTAAAAGCGCCCGGAGTGCCCGCTCAGGCATCAGCTAAGCCGACTCCCTCTCCACCAGCCCCGGTGGCACAATAATATTCTGCGCTTCCAGATTCTGCCCGCCAATCCTCAGCAACAAGCGCCTGGCCGTTGCGTGTCCGATTTCCCGTGCGGAGTTCGCAATGGAGGTCAGCGGAGGCTCGGTCAGCTCCGATTCCGGTGCATCTTCCATGCCTATCAGGGCAATTTTTTGCTGGAAGAAACTGTCTACTGCCCCGCCGCCGACTTGTGCGCCGGTGCGCAGAACGCCGAAATAGGCACCCAGCGCGACGGAAGCTTTATGGCAGACAATCGCGCTGATTTTCGGATAGCGGGATAATAAGATTTCGGCAGCATCGGCGGCGCATTTTTGCTGATAGTCACATTCAATAATCCATTCAGTGCGAAATGGCAGACCGTATTGCAGCAGTGTGGCGCAGAAGCCGCCGAGGCGTTCGGCGCGGGTTAACGAATTGCTCAATCCGCCAAGATAGGCGATTTGTTTGTGGCCCTGTTTGATCAGATATTCCGTGGCCATTTTCGCCGCAAGCATATTATCGGGACGGACAACGTCAACCCCCTCAATACCCCCGGAGCGCGCGGCACAAATCAGCGGGACGCCATGTTCTTCCGCCTTTTCTCTCAACCCACCGAGGGTATTCACGCCACCGGCGATCACAATGCCGTCCACGCCGTGGGTCAGCAACGTATCGAAACAACGCATCAGCCCTTTACCGGACGGTCCGCTTTGCAGCAGAAATAACACTTTGCCCTGCGCTTCAAACATCTCACTGAGACCGGCGGTCATTTCGGCATAAAACGGTTCACAGATATCGCGGACTATCAGCCCGACCACGCCGGATTCTCCGCCGCGCAGCGTACTCGCCTGCCGGTTGCGCACAAAACCCAGCGCATCAACCGCCCGGTTAACCCGTTCTGCGGTTGTCTGGGAAATCCGTCCCTTGCCGCTGAGCACCAGTGAAACCGTGGTCACGGACACTCCCGCGTGCTGCGCCACATCTACGATCGTGATTTTTTTAGGGTTCATCGGGTGTTGCCGTTGATTTGAAATGCCATGAAACAGGATCCCTGCCCGCCCGCTTTACTCGAAGGCTGGAATAATTAGCGTGGTCAGACAGTTATACCTAATTCCACCCTTTGAGTAAAACGTTTAACCTTAATTTCACCAGCGTAGTGCAAGCATCATTAAATATTGTGAGGTACGACACGTATTATTTAGGTAAAACGTTTTATCTTAGCCGCCATCAAAAGCAGCTTAATAAAACAACTCATGGAGCGGGTATGCCTGCAAATAAAAAACAACGTGTCACACTTTGGGAATTCTTCCAAAGCCTGGGGAAAACTTTCATGCTTCCGGTCGCCCTGCTGTCGTTCTGCGGCATCATGCTGGGCATCGGCAGTTCGTTAAGCAGTCATGATGTGGTGACGCTGATCCCCGCATTAGGGAATCCGATCCTGCAACTGGTTTTCGTCTGGATGAGCAAAGTCGGATCGTTTGCCTTCAGCTTCCTGCCGGTAATGTTTGCGGTCGCTATCCCGCTGGGCATGGCGCGTGAAAACAAAGGTGTGGCGGCTTTCTCCGGCTTCGTCGGTTTCGCCGTGCTGAATCTGGCGATTAACTTTTTCCTGACCGCCAACGGCACATTGCCGACCGTCGACCCGATGGTGCTGAAAGCCAATAATATCCAGATGATCCTCGGCATTCAGTCTATCGATACCGGTATTCTGGGCGCAGTGATTGTCGGTATCATCGTGTACATCCTGCACGAGCGCTACAACACGATCCGTTTGCCGGATGCGCTGGCCTTCTTCGGCGGCACGCGTTTTGTCCCGATTGTCACCACGGTGGTGCTCGGTCTGGTCGGTTTGCTTATCCCGCTGATCTGGCCTTTCTTCGCCGCTGGCATTAACGGTCTGGGCCGTCTGATTCAGGGCGCAGGGGTATTTGGTCCGATGATTTTCGGTTCCGGCGAGCGTCTGCTGTTACCTTTTGGTCTGCATCACATTCTGGTTGCACTGATCCGCTTCACCGAAGCTGGCGGTACGCTGGATGTCTGTGGTCGCGAAGTCAGCGGCGCGCTGACCATCTTCCAGGCGCAGCTTTCCTGCCCGACCACGCACGGTTTTTCTGAAAGCGCGACACAGTTCCTTTCTCAGGGCAAAATGCCTGCGTTCCTCGGCGGCTTGCCGGGTGCTGCACTGGCGATGTACCACTGCGCGAAACCTGAAAACCGTCATAAAATTAAAGGTCTGCTGATTTCCGGCGTGGTTGCCTGTGTGGTTGGCGGCACCACTGAACCGATCGAATTCCTGTTCCTGTTTGTTGCGCCGGTTCTGTACGTGATCCACGCCATTCTGACCGGCCTGGGCTTCACCATCATGTCGGTTCTGGGTGTGACCATCGGCAATACTGACGGCAACATCATCGATTTTGTGGTCTTCGGTATCCTGCACGGCACTGCCACCAAGTGGTATCTGGTGCCGGTTGTGGCGGCTATCTGGTTCGCGGCTTATTACGCCATCTTCCGCTTCTCCATCACCCGCTTTAACATTAAAACCCCGGGCCGGGAATCTGAGAACATGCCTGCTGCCGCAGCGGTGCCGTCTTCCAGTAAATCTGGCTACAACGTGCCGGTTATTCTGAGCGCGCTGGGCGGTGCCGGTAATATCGTTTCTCTGGATAACTGCATCACCCGCCTGCGTCTTTCCGTGGCAGATATGTCGCTGGTCGACGATGCCACGCTGAAAGCCAACCGCGCCATCGGTGTTGTGCATCTTAACGAACACAATCTGCAAGTGGTGATTGGTCCGCAGGTGCAATCAGTGAAAGATGAACTTGATTACCTGATCCGCACCGCGGCGAGTCAGCCCGTGCCGGAACCGGCTATCGGGTAACTATGATTAACAGGGCGACTCCGGTCGCCCTTTTCTGCTTTATTCAGGGAGTGAAAAGAATGACTTTTGATTTCTCCACCGTTACCGACCGTCATGGCACCTGGTGCACCCAGTGGGATTACGTTGCTGACCGTTTCGGCAGTGCAGACTTACTGCCATTTACCATCTCCGACATGGATTTCCCCGCCGCGCCCTGCATTCTCGATGCGCTGCAAAAACGTCTGCAACACGGCGTGCTCGGTTACAGCCGCTGGCATCACGATGATTTTCTCGGCGCGGTGGCGCACTGGTATCAGCAACGTTTTAACAGCCAGATTGACCGCGAAATGGTGGTTTACGGCCCGTCAGTGATTTACATGGTTGCGCAACTGATCCGCCAGTGGAGCCAGCCGGGCGACGGCGTGGTGACATTTACGCCCGCCTATGACGCCTTCTTCAAAGTTGTGGATGGCAATCAGCGCCAGATGCTGGCCTGTCCGCTGATTAAAAACGCTAACGACTGGGCGCTGGACGCAGAACATCTGGAAAGTCTGCTGGCGCAACCGGCCTGCACTTTGCTGTTGCTGTGCAGCCCGCATAACCCGACCGGTAAAGTCTGGACGCGTACAGAACTGGCGCTCATCTCAGAACTTTGCGAACGCCACAACGTGCGGGTGATCAGTGATGAAATCCACATGGATATGGTCTGGGGCGAAAACCGCCATACGCCGTGGAATGAAGTCGCACGCGGTGAATGGGCGTTACTGACGTCCGGTTCGAAAAGTTTCAACATCCCGGCGCTGACCGGCGCTTACGGCCTGATCAGCCATCAGGCCCCGCGCGAGGCGTATCTGCAGCAGCTAAAATCCTGCGATGGCTTATCGTCTCCGGCAGTGCTGGCCATTCATGCGCACGTTGCCGCGTATCATCACGGTGAACCCTGGCTTGACGCGCTGCGGGAATATTTACAGGGCAATCTGCAATACGTTGCGGAACAACTGAACGCCGCCTTCCCGCAGCTCAACTGGCAGCCGCCGCAATCCACCTATCTGGCCTGGATTGATTTGCGCCCGCTCGGGCTTGACGATAATCAACTGCAAAATGAGCTGATCGAACATCAAAAAGTCGCCATCATGCCGGGTTATACCTACGGCGAAGAAGGCAACGGCTTCCTGCGCCTGAATGTTGGCTGTCCGAGATCGAAGGTGGAAGCGGGTGTTGAAAAATTAATCAATGCCATCAGGGAGTTGGTCTAAGCTCCTCCCCCTGCGAAGGGGGAGGACGGGAGGGGGTTTTAAGGGCAAACACCTGGTCGATTCACACTTCAACCTCCTGATATTTCTTTAATACCCCACCCCAACCCTCCCCTTCGCAGGGGAGGGAGCAAATTCAAAACCCTTCTTGTTGCGCAACTAAATACAGTTATAATGCCCCGCACATTTCAATAATAATGAGTGCACACCATGATCGACACACGCCTTCCCCTGACCGACATTCACCGCCACCTTGATGGCAACATCCGCGCTCAAACCATTCTCGATTTAGGCCGTCAGTTTAACCTGACCTTGCCTGCCAATGAACTTGAAGCCCTGCGCCCGCATGTCCAGGTGATGCATACCGAACCGGATCTGGTGAGTTTTCTGCAGAAACTCGACTGGGGCGTAAAAGTGCTGGGCGATCTTGATGCCTGCCGCCGTATCGCCAAAGAAAACGTTGAAGATGCGGCGCGTGCCGGTCTGCATTATACCGAGCTGCGTTTCTCCCCATATTACATGGCGATGAACCACAAACTGCCGGTCGCTGGCGTGGTGGAAGCGGTGATTGAAGGGATCCGCGAAGGTCAGCAACATCATAATATCGATGTGCGTCTGATTGGCATTCTGAGCCGTACCTTTGGTGAAGATGCCTGCCAGCAAGAGCTTGAGGGTTTGCTGGCGCACCGCGACGGCATTACCGCACTGGATCTGGCCGGTGATGAACTGGGTTTCCCCGGCAGTCTGTTCCTCAGCCACTTTAACCGTGCGCGTGACGCAGGCTGGCGCATTACCGTGCACGCCGGTGAAGCCGCAGGGCCGGAAAGCATCTGGCAGGCGATCCGCGAGCTGGGCGCAGAGCGTATCGGTCACGGCGTGAAAGCCGCACAGGATCCGCAACTGATGGATTTCCTGGCGAAGCATCAGATTGGTATCGAATCCTGCCTGACTTCCAACATACAGACCAGCACCGTTGCCTCTTTTGAACAGCATCCGCTGGCGATTTTCCTGCGTCACGGCGTGCTGGCTTCAATCAATACCGATGACCCGGCGGTTCAGGGCATTGAGATTGCTAACGAATATAACGTCGCCGCACCGGCTGCCGGGCTGACGCCAGACGAGATCCGCAAGGCACAGGAAAACGGCCTGACCATGGCGTTCCTGACCGACGCTGAAAAGCAGGCCATTCGCGACAAAGTATCGGCGTAACGCTTTCTGTGACAATAAAAAAGGGCGGAAATAATTTCCGCCCTTTTCTTTTCGATTCAACCTGTTAAACCGTTTTTACTTCTTCTTTCTTCAGCAGTGCCGCGGCTTCTTCACGTGCCACACGTTTGGCATAGCGTGAGGCCAGTACCGCGCACACCATCAACTGAATCTGGTGGAAAATCATCAGCGGCAGCACCATCGCGCCTACGGCGGCAGCCGGGAACAGCACGTTCGCCATCGGAATACCGTTCGCCAGACTCTTCTTCGACCCGCAGAACACAATGGTGATTTCATCTTTGGTGTTAAAGCCAAACAGACGCGCCACGTAAGTGTTGATGATCAGCACAATAGTGAGCAGAACAACAGAACAGCCGAGGATCGCCAGCAGCGACCAGCCGTTGATCTGATGCCAGATCCCCTGCACCACCGCTTCACTGAACGCCACATATACCACCAGCAGAATCGATGAACGGTCAGTGACGTTGACGATTTTCTTGTGACGCTGTACCCAGCCGCCAATCAGCGGACGACAAAGATGCCCGATGATAAACGGCACCATCAGTTGCAGCACAATAGAACCGATGGCGTGCAGGGTGTCAGTGGTGCCGCCCTGTGTATGCATCAGCAGGCCGACCAGCACCGGCGAGAGGAACACGCCAAGAATACTGGATGCCGACGCGCTGCAAATAGCCGCCGGAATGTTACCACCCGCCACCGAAGTATAAGCAATCGCAGACTGCACGGTCGCAGGTAGTGCGCAGAGATACAGGAAACCGTAGTACAACGTCGGCGTCAGGATCCCCACCGGCACCAGCCATTTCATGCCCAGACCGAGCAGCGGGAACAACGCGAAGGTGCTGAGGAACACCACTACGTGCAGACGCCAGTGGCTGATACCCGCCATGATCGCTTCACGGGAAAGCTTCGCACCGTGCATAAAGAACAGCAGCGCGATAGCGGCCGTGGTCAGGTAACCGAAGAAGGTTTTATAAATCCCTTCACACGGGAAAAATGAGGCGACCACGACAACACAAACCAGGATCAGCAAAAACTTGTCGATTTTCAAACGTTGTAACCAGGACATGAACCTTCCTTGCAAAGTGAATAACAAATGAAAAATAAAAGTGCCACCAAAGTGACACTTAAGAAGCGTAGACGACGTGTTAGTTCTTGATGACTTTCAGGGTCGCCTGTTGTTCTGAGGACTGCATCCCCAGTTCGAGCATTTCCATCACACGGATAGCATCCGCCGCCGGAACCGGATTGTCGCCCTGTCCGTTAATGGCATCCCGCACCCCGGCATAATAAGCCGGGTAATTGCCCGGAATGGTCAGCAGCGATTTTTCCGCCAGTACGCCGTCGTGGCTCAGCGTAATCACACCATCGCGCTTGTCGAATCCCCAGTCAGGCTGTGGCAGACGTTCACCGGCTTTCAGGCGGTCCTCCTGCGGATCCAGCCCGAATTTCACGTAGCTGCCCTTTTCGCCCTGCACGATAAAACGCGCAGTTTCGGCAACCGCATACACCGTACTGTGCAGCACCACGCGACGGCGCGGATAGGTCAGCACCGCGTTGAAATAGTCCACGGCTTTACCGCCGGGGCGCAGTACAGCCAGATCCGCCTGCAACGTTTCCGGCAGTCCGAACAATTGCAGCGCCTGATCCAGAAGATGCGAACCCAAATCGAACCAGATGCCGCTGCCCGGCGCATCACTTTCACGCCAGCGCTGCTGAACCTGCGGTTTGTAACGGTCGTAATGGGATTCGAAATAGACGATATCGCCGAGCGCGCCTTCTTCAATCAGCGTTTTAACCGTGAGGAAATCCGAATCCCAGCGACGGTTATGAAATACTGACAGCACCTTGCCTTTTTCACGCGCCAGCGCGTCAAGCTCGCGGGCTTCCTCAAGTGTTACGGTAAAGGGTTTATCCACGATAACGTGCTTACCCGCTTCCAGCGCCAGTTTCGCCAGCGGGAAATGGGTGGTATTGGGCGTCGGGATCACCACCAGATCAATGGACGCATCGGCAAACAGCTTTTCCGGCGAATCTACCACCTCCACATTGGGCCAGTCCGCATGGACTTTGCCCGCATCGCTGCTGGAAACCACCGCCAGCTCGAGGCCGGGCGTGCCATCAATCAGGGGTGAATGAAAGGTTTTACTGGCGAAGCCGTAGCCGACGAGGCCGGTACGCAGGGTCTGAGTCATAGGATTTCCTTTATTTAACGGTCTTACCCGCTGGAGGCTAATCATCTGATTTGACACCAGCCACGCAGGATGAACAAGTGAAAAATTTGCCCTGTCTCTTTGCACCGCCCCCTGCGAAGGGGGAAGGAGTTACCGCCCGATGAACGCATTAATATCTCGCGCCAGATCCAGCCGCATCCCCTGCTCCCATATCCTCTCTGCCCCTTCCTCCGACATCACCCGTGTCGCCAGCGAGATAAACTTCTGTTTAAGTTGCTCATCAGAAACCGGATTACCCGGCGCACCTAGCGCGACATCAACCCGCAGGGTTTGCGACTGGCCAGAACGGGTGAAGAGCGTGACATCCGGCTCGCCGTCGGCGCTCAGGGTGTCGTCTTCCCGCAAATCAATCCGGCGGATCATCTCCAGCAAGGCCGGATCCTGACGTTTATCAGCGTCATACGCCGCCAGCCCTGCGTGTCCAAAGACCACGCGGGCGGCGATAGCGTAGCGGATACTCATCTGCGCGGCGGCCAGCGTGGCGATTTCGTTGTCGCCGCACATGCCGTTGAGGAACGGACACAAGCGCACAACGATTTTTTCGATATCCCCCGCGCTGGCATTCAGTCTTTCCAGCAAAATGCCGGTGGCGTCAATGGCTGAATGCGTGCCACGACAGGAGGCGTAAGGCTTGATGGAACAACGTTCCAGCTTCCAGATTTCCCCCAGTTGCGCGGTCAGCGCTTCCGGCGTTGCACTGGCAGGAGCCAGCGTGGAAAGGAATCCTCCCCATTTATCCCCGAATAACTGCGATGGGCCGCTGATGCCCTGCCTGGCGCTCAGCGCGGCCAGCACACCGCCTTCGGCAGCACGTCCGGCGTGCAGTTTTTTACTCTGCGAACCGTCGTGGATAAACGCCCACAAGCCGCCGCTGAAACTGCCTGAGATGCCTAACGCCGAACTGATTTGCGCCGCATTCAGCCCCATTAATTTTCCGGCTGCCGCCGCCGCACCAAACACGCCGCAGGTGGATGTCGAATGCCAGCCTGCGCCGTTATGTGGTGAATATCCGCCACAGGCTTCCAGCACGCGGCGCGCCACGTCATAACCGATCACGACCGCAGTGATAAACGCTTTTCCGCTGACCGGCTGCGGGCATAACGGCAGTACCGCCAGCAAAGCCGGAATCACCACCGCGCCGGAATGATCGCAACCGCCGGTATCATCAAGTTCCAGCGCATGCGCCGCCACGCCGTTAAGCAGCGCGGCGTTGCGCGGCGACGTCAGTTCGCGACAGCCCCACACCGGCGAAAGCGGCAATGCGCCTTCACCGAGGATCATCGCCGCCACCTGTTTTGCAACATCGCTGGCGGATCCCACCAGCCCCGCGCCGAGCGTGTCGAGGATATGCCGTTTGGCGCGTTCAACAAGCCGTGGCGGCAAATCCTCAAAACGGGTATTCACCACAAATCCGGCCAGAACCTGCTGTTGTGAAACATTACTCATGGCTGACTCCCGGCGCAGTGTGTTGCATCCAGATTTGCGCCGGATGCGACGCCTCATTTTGCGGCTGATTCTGCGACCACCAGTCCGCGACTTCCCCGGCCGTCGCCACCCAGACGTCCGGGTGCGAAGTGATGTAATCCAGCAGTTCCGCCAGCACACCAATGCGCCCTGCCGTGCCGATCACTTCCGGATGCAGGCGCAGCACGTAACACAGGCCAAAACGGTGGAAACCGTCGAAATCCATCTTCATATTGCCGAGGGTATGGCGGTAAGAGGCAATCCGCGACTGCGCCGGAGGCACCGCCGGGCTGAGGTTGAAGGCAAAATACGGCTCGTCTTCCATTTCATAATGCAGCGGCAGTTCCACCAGCCGCGACGCCAGACCATCCTGCATCGGCTGGAAATAGGGTAAATCATCACCGCGCCAGCCGGATGTCCAGCTGAATCCTTCATCCGCCAGCACATCCGCAAAACCCGTCGCCCAGTTACCGGCGGGCAAACGAAAGCCGCGTGGCACTTTACCCGTCAGCGCTTTCAGCGCCGCTTTACCCCGTTGCAGGCTGTCAGTTTGCTGATGCAACGACAGGCCGTCAAAATGGACGAATTCATAGCCACAGGTCGCCAGCTCGTGACCGGCACCGTCTATATCACGGATCTTCTGCGGGTTTTCATCCGCCACAATGCCCGGCACACACCACGAGCTGCGCAGGTTTTTCTCCTCCAGCAAACCCAGCAGCCTGTCGATGCCGCGCAGCGTGCCATAACGCCAGACGGACAGCGTTTTTTCGCGTCCGGCCACCGCAGGCACCTGACTGAGAATGCCGTGAATATCATTGAAATCAACAGTAATCACCACCGCAGAGCGGTAACCTGCGGGCCAGTTTTGTTCAGTCATTGGCATGCTCCTGCATCCACCAGTGTGCGACGTCCCGGCAACGTGCAAACCACACGTCATCCCGCGCTTTCAGGTGAGCAAAAAATGCGTCAAGTAGCATAATGCGTCCGGGTTTTCCGCTGATTTTGGGATGGAACAACGTGGTCAGGCTCAGCCCTTCATCCATCGCGCCATCGAATTCACGACACCAGTTATCCAGCGTCAGTTCATAGCTGGCGGTGCGGTCTAAGCCTGAGGGGAAATTCGGCTCGCGGGTATAGGCAATAGAAGCGTAATCGTCCATTTCCCAGCGGCCTGGGATTTCCACCAGCGGGCGATCATGCCCCGCAACGCTGATGAGATAAGGCCGGTCGTCGCCGCGCATACTGCTGGAATAGGTCACGCCCGCCTCCAGTAACATGGCGGGGGTTTCTGCATGCCAGTCACCGGAAGGCGTGCGAAAACCCTCGGCACGGATGCCGAGAAACTGCCAGAAAATCTCGCGGGATTTCTGCATCACCCACAACTGTTTCTCCGCGCTGATGGCGTAAAAAGACTCATGACGGTAACCGTGATACGCCACTTCATGGCCGCGTCCGACAATCGCCTGACACTGTTTCGGCCAGTTCTCCACGACCCACGCGGGGATGAAAAATGTCGCCGGAAGCCGGTGATCATCAAGCAAATCAAGAATGCGCTCCAGCGCGCGGTAGGGTCCGTAAGCGCCGAAGGTAAAGTAATCCGCTTTCTGCCAGAGGGTGCCGTTAAGCATCGCATCGCCGGTCGGGCCGTCGAGGTCAAACGCCAGCGCCATGCAGCCGCGTTTGTTTTGCGGCCATAAACTGGCCGCCTGTTGTGAAATCGTCATGAGTCAGTCCGTCACCTGAGGTTATTTGCCTTTATTGATGGTCACTTCCTGGATTGCACCATCCTGCAAACCCCATTTGGTGAGGATTTTCAGATAGGTACCGTCGGCGATCATGTCGGTCAGCGCGCCTTTTACCGCGTCAATCAGCGGCTGGTCGTCCTTGCTGATCCCCATACCGGTCACCTGATAGGCAAAAGCTTTGCCCAGCGGTTTATAGGTGTCTTTCTCCAGATTCATGATGTACGGCAGGGTTTCGCTGCCCTGCACCACGCCTTCAATACGCCCCTGACGCAACTGGGTGCGCGCATCCGCCGTGCCTTCCGCGCCAATCACCACGATGGCGGGCTTACCTGCCGGAACGCAGTTAGCTTCACTCCAGGCCGCAATTTCAGCCGGGAATGTGGTACGGCGGCTGGTGCCGACTTTCTTGCCGCACAAATCCAGCATGGTATTGATTTCTTTGTGCGCGACGGTGGTATAGAACTGCGGTCCGCTGTTGTAGTAATCGACGAACGTGGCGATGTCCTGACGCGGTTTGGTGTCAGTCATACCGGATAAAATCATATCGACACGATGGGTGGCGACGGCGTTAACCATCTGTTCAAAGCCGATTTCCTGCCAGCTGATTTTGCGGTTCAGGCGTTTGCCGAGTTCCATGCCCAGATCGTAATCCATGCCGGTCAGATTACCGGTGGCCGGATCTTTGAATTCCAGCGGCGGATAGTTCGGCATCATCGCCACTTTAATTTCGTCTTTTTGCTTCAGCTCCGCCGCGCTGGCGACAGAAACAGCGCCGTTCAGCAGCACGCCAGCGGTAATGAGGGACAACAATGTTTTTTTCATGAAGGCATTCCCATAGTCAAAAGTTAACGTCAAAAGGGTCAGATCAGGACGGCAGAAATAAAGTTCTGCGTCCGTGGATTTTGCGGGTTGAGCAAAATGTCTTCCGGATTACCACTTTCTATAATTCCGCCCTCGTCCATGAAGACCACGCGGTTTGCCACTTCCCGCGCGAAACCTAATTCATGCGTAACCACAATCATGGTCATGCCTTCTGCCGCCAGGCCGCGCATCACCGCCAGCACTTCGCCCACCATCTCCGGGTCGAGCGCCGAGGTGGGTTCATCAAACAGCATCACTTTGGGTTTCATCGCCAGCGCCCTGGCAATCGCCACGCGCTGTTGCTGGCCGCCGGAAAGTTCCAGCGGATAAGCATCACGCTTATGCGCCAGCCCGACGCGTTCAAGCAGCGCCATCGCTTCCTGCGTCGCCTCTTTCACCGGACGCAGCAGCACCTGACATGGCCCTTCGATGATGTTTTCCAGCGCGGTTTTATCCGGGAACAGATTGAAACGCTGGAATACCATGCCGGTTTTCAGCCGCTGACGGGCAATCTGCCGGTCGTTAAGCGGATACAGCTTTTTGCCGTCCATGCGGTAACCGACCAGTTCGTCATCGACCCAGACACCCCCGCTGTCGATGCGCTCAAGTTGATTGATGCAGCGCAGAAATGTGCTTTTCCCTGAGCCGGAAGGCCCGATGATGCACATCACTTCGCCGTGTTTAACCTCAAGATTGACGTTTTTCAGCGCCTGAAACTGATCAAAGTACTTATTAACGTTGACGGCTTTGATAATACTTTTCATGGTCAGGCTCCTGTCAGTGGCTGGTGCGGCGGCGGGTGCCACGGCCAAAATAACGTTCCAGACGGTTCTGCCCGAGCGACAGCACGGTCACCACCACCAGATACCAAATGCCCGCCACAAACAGCAGTTCCATTACCCGCGCATTGGCGAAGTAAATGGTCTGCGCGTTATAGAGCACTTCGGAATACTGGATCATGCTGGCAAGGCTGGTGGTTTTCACCATGCTGATGAATTCGTTACCAATGGGCGGGATAATCACCCGCATTGCCTGGGGCAAAATAATCCGCCGCAGCGCGTGCAGACGGGTCATGCCGATGGATTTCGCGGCTTCGTACTGCCCGAGATCGACCGAGATCAGCCCGGCACGCACCACTTCCGAGGTGTACGCGCCCTGATTAATGCTCAGGCCGAGCAGCGCGGCGGTGAACGGCGTCATGATATCGACGGTCTGAATGCTGAATACGCCGGGAATGGCGATGACCGGGAAAATCAGCGCCAGGTTAAACCACAGCAACAGTTGTAAAATCAGCGGGGTGCCGCGAAAAATCCACGTATACCCCATCGCCACGCTGCGCAGGACCGGGTTTTGCGACATGCGCATCACGGCGATAATCACCCCGAACACGATCCCCAGCGCCATCGCCAGCACCGACATCACAATGGTATTGCCCAGCCCGAACAGAATGGCTTTGGCGGTCAGGAACTGCGCCACGTACTGCCATTCGATTTTGCCGTGCGCAAAGGCATTCACCAGCAACGCCAGCAGCAGCAGGATCACCACCGAGGCAAAAATCCGGCCGTAATAACGTTGCGGCACGTAGTGATATTCGCTGAGATCAATCTCTGCGCTTTTCGCGCTTTCCGACATTTTCTGATAAGGGGTCATAAGCCTTCTCCCGCCCGGTTATAAAGACAAGCCAGCGTAGCCTGTAGCCCAGTTCGCCTGCGCCTGCAGACGAATTTTCAGCCGCGCAATTTGCTCCGCCACCCGCACCGGCGCCGTGCCGCCTTTGCCGCTGCGGGCGTTGATCGCCGCTTCCAGCGTCAGGCATTCACGCACGTCGGCGCTCAGGCGGGCATCTACTGCCAGTAACTGCGCGTCGCTGACTTCGTGCAGCGCCAGATTATGTTGCTCACACACCTGCACCAGTTTGCCGGTGATTTCGTGGGCTTCCTTGAACGGCACGCCACGGCGCGACAGCCAGTCGGCCACTTCAGTCGCCAGCGTAAAGCCTTCCGGTGCCTGTTCGCGTAAACGCTCAACATTGACGGTCATGGTATCGATCATGCCCGCCATCGCAGGCAGCACTAACAGCAACTGTTCGACGGTATCCAGCGCATTACGTTTGTCTTCGATAAGGTCACGGTTATAGGAAAGCGGCAGGCCTTTCATGGTGGTCAGCATGGCGGTGACGTTGCCAATCAGCCGTCCGCTTTTGCCGCGCGTCAGTTCAGCGATATCCGGGTTTTTCTTTTGCGGCATGATGGAACTGCCGGTGGCGTAGCCGTCGTCCAGTTCAACCCAGCGGAACTGGCGCGATGCCCACAGACACACTTCTTCACTGATGCGGGAAAGATTGACGCTCAGCATACTGCCCGCAAACAGGAATTCTGCGACGTGATCCCGGCTGGCTACGGCATCAATCGAGTTCTCGCAGGCACCGTCATAACCGAGATCTTTGGCGGAGAGTTCCGGGTGCAGGGCAATCGCAGAACCCGCCATCGCCGCCGCGCCCAGAGGCGACAGTGCGCAACGCTTATCCCAGTCCTGAAAGCGTTCAATGTCACGGCAAAAGGACTGCGCATGCGCCATCAGCTGATGCCCGAACACAATCGGCTGCGCCTGCTGAAGATGGGTAAAACCCGGTGCCAGCGTATGAATATGCTGTTCCGCCTGCTTCACCAGTGCAGTCTGAAGTTCGAGCAATGCCGCCACAATCTTGCGGGCGTGGTCGCGCAGGTAGAGGCGTAAATCGTTAGCGGTCTGATCATTACGTGAACGCCCTGCCCGCAGCTTGCCGCCGAGTTCCCCCAGCCGCTCGGTCAGGCTGCGTTCGATAAACGTGTGAACGTCTTCATCCCCCTGAACCGGCTGAATAATCCCGGCACGGAAATCCTTCGCCAGTTGTTTAATAGCCTCCACCATCAGGACGGTTTCATTTTCGTCGAGTAAACCGGCGCGGCTTAATTCATACGCATGGGCGCGGCACCCTTCCAGATCATATTCGGCAAGGGAAAAATAATATTCCGGGCTGCGCGATAATGCGCTTAATGCGGCGGCTGGCCCGTGTTTGAAGCGTGCTCCCCACAGTAATTCTGGCTGTTGCGACATAATTTTTTCCTTGTATGGCATAAATGTTGCAAACCTGGATCCGGTGGCATGTCTGACGGTAAGAGAAAATAAAACCCTTCCGGCAACATGACAAATGACACTGCACAATCTGAGGCTTGCAAGGTAATAACGAGTGAGGCTACGTGAATTTGATGGTGTAGATTTTAAAGGCGGGGGTAAATATTAATTATGGAAAGTCCACTTTCCAAATCAGGAAACACATCACCCGCAAAAAGTGATATTAACCAGCACAGCCTTGGCGTCGCCGATTTAAAACTTTTGCGCGTCTTTAAAACCGTTGTGGAAGCCGGTGGCTTTACCGCCGCATGCAATGAACTGAATATTGGCCTGGCGGCGATCAGTAAACAAATTTCTGATCTCGAAATCCGTTTTGGCATGAAACTTTGCACCCGAGGACGCGAAGGATTTTATTTAACCGAACACGGTAAAGTGGCTTATCAGGCCTGCCTTGATTTATTTTCATCCATCAATCAGTTTCGCGACAAACTCAATCACGCCCGTCATGAACTGTTTGGCGAGCTGAATATTGGCATCATCGATAACACCATCACTGACCCGCAATCGCCCGTAGTCAGTGCGTTGGGTGAGATTTACCGTCAGGCACCGAAGGTCAGTATTCGCCTGCACGCCACTCAGCTGGACGAGATTGAACGCGGGATTATCGACGGACGTTTTACCTGTGGCATCATGCCGGTGTATCAGGAAAAACCGGAGTTTGATTACTATTTCCTCTATCATGAAATGGCTTATCTTTATTGCGGCGACAAACATCCGCTGTTCAGCGTCCCTGCCGCTGAAATAAAAGAATCACAGATCAAATCGTCGCACATGGTGAATCATTTTTACGCCAATCACAGTAAAAAAAATATCTTTTCGGATGTCACTTCCACGCACGCCATTGCGGTACAAGTCGAAGCCGTCACCATGCTGCTGATGACGGGAAATTATCTCGGATTTCTGCCTGAACATTACGCCAGTGCATTTATGGGCGGAAATAAACTCCGCGCACTGATGCCGGAGAATATTGAAATTGCCACACCGTTCAGCCTTGTACTGAAAAAAGGCGCACCGTTTAATTCGGTGATGACGTTATTTTACAACGCCCTTAAACAGGCATTAATCCCCGTTCCTGAAGCCAGAGCCAGCTGACCGGCTTATGCACCCTTTGCATATCACTGTTTTTCTGCACCCTGAAGGTGCAAAGAAAGTCATGTTGTGGTGCGGATTATCACTTTTAATTATAAGTTCATTTACCTTCTTCTCATTAATTATCTAAAAATGTATAACATCAAAGCCCTGCATGATTTCCTTCTGCGATTTCAACTGTGGCGCAGTAATTGCTTCACCCACTTGTCTATACAGGGTTGCACATTAGGATTTTTATTGGCCGTCTTTTTCTCTTCCCACACCAAGCGAGGAAATTATGTCACCTTCTCAGACCTTTACGGGTTTCTTCAAAAACAAACTGGCTCTGGCCTGTTGTCTTGGCGCACTCAGCACATTCAGCCTGAGCACCTCCGCCGCTGCACCCGAAGCGGGCACGTTCAAAATGGGCATTGAACCCTGGCTGGGTTACGGCCAGTGGCACGTCGCACAAAGTCAGGGCATTTTTAAACAACAGGGGCTGGAGAAGGTCGATATCATTAACTTCGCCGAAGATAAAGACATCAACGCCGCCTTAGCCAGCGGCCAGATCGACGGCGCAAACATTGCCACACATACCGCGATGGCGATGGTCTCTGCCGGTTTGCCGATCAAAGTGGTGCTGTTACTGGATCAAAGTGAAACCGCAGACGCCCTGCTGGTGGGCAAAGACATCACCACGCTGAAAGATCTGAAAGGCAAGCAGGTGGCCTTTGAAGAAGGCACCACCAGCGACATTCTGTTGCACAGCGCCGTTAATTCTGCAGGTCTGAAATGGAGTGATATCACACCGGTGCCGATGCCAGCCGATTCTGCGGGCAGCGCGCTGATTGCCAAACGCGTCACTGCTGCCGTCACTTATGAACCCTATATTTCTGCCGCGAAAAAACAGGACCCGTCGCTGAAAATGCTCTACAGCGGCTCTTCCGATCCCGGCCTGATTGGCGATGTGCTGGTGGTCCGTGATTCCGTACTGAAAGAAAAACCGGGGCAAATCGCTGCGCTGATCAAAAGCTGGGACGCCGCCCTGACCCACTACCAGGCCAATACCACAGCGGATCGCGCCATCATCGCCAAAGCAGTTGGCGCAACGCCTGCAGATCTGGAAACCGCATTTGACGGCGTGAAATATTACTCGCTGGCGGAAAACAAACAGGTGCTCAGCCATTCCTTCTCCGACCAGACCTTCGCCCACGTGCTCAAAGCCGCCACCGCCGCCGGGCTTATTCCTAAACCGGTAACCGCCGCCGGGGTGATTGACGCCAGCTTCGTGAACAGCCTGCCATGAGTTCGCGTCGTAAACCGCTCAATCTGATGGTGATTGGCCGCCTGCCGTCGCGCAAAGTGTTCGTCGGCATTGCGGTCACGCTGTTCGTGATTCTGTTTCTTGCCTGGGGGCTGGCAACCCGCAGCGGCGCGATCCCGCCGATTTTCCTGCCCAAACTGACCGATGTCTGGCTGAAAATGGTCAGTCTGGCGCAGGACGGCACGCTATGGAGCGACATTAAAAGCAGCCTGTACCGCATCAGTATCGCCTTCGCGATTTCCTCAGTGATGTCGATTGTGATTGGCGTGCTGGCAGGCTGTTACGGTTTCTTCAAAGCGCTGACCGAACCGCTGGTGGACTTTATCCGTTACATGCCGGTGGTGGCGTTCGTGCCGCTGACCATTCTGTGGACCGGCACCGACGATGTGCAGAAATTCCTGATTATCTGGATCGGTACATTCTTCCAGCAGGTTCTGATGGTGATCGACGCCGTGAAACGGGTGCCCGGCGATTTTGTCGGTTTAGGCCGCACGTTAGGCATGCCGGATCGCAAAATCTTGTTCCGCATCGTTTTACCCGGTGCACTGCCGGGTATCTGGGACGCACTGCGCATCAGTCTCGGCTGGGCGTGGACGTGGCTGGTGCTGGCCGAACTGGTGGCATCCACGTCCGGGCTCGGTTACCGCATCGTGGTGTCGCAACGTTTCTTCCAGACTGACACCATCATCGGCTACATCCTGCTGCTGGGTATTCTGGGTTTAATCAGCGATCAGATCATGCGTGCACTTGAGCGCGTGCTGTTCCGCTACAACAAGAGGCGCGCCTGATGTCGGTGTTAACCATTTCCCATCTGCACAAAAGTTTTCAGGTTGGCAAACAAACGCGCGAAGTGCTGCACGACATCAGCCTGACACTGGCGGACAATGAATTTGTTTCGGTGGTTGGCACATCCGGCTGTGGCAAAAGCACCTTATTGTCGATTGCAGCCGGGCTTGAGGATTACGACAGCGGCGACGTTCAGGTGGATGGCAAAACCATTCTCGGCGCGGGCATTGACCGTGGCGTGGTGTTTCAGTCATACACCCTGTTGCCCTGGCTGACAGCGCGCCAGAACATTGAGTTTGCGCTGAAAGCCGCCGGATTCAGCCGCGCGGAATGCCGTGAAAAAGCCAGTCAGCATCTCGAACTGGTGCAACTGACGCAGTTTGCTGATGCCTGGCCCGCGGAGCTTTCCGGTGGCATGAAACAGCGTGTCGCCATCGCCCGTGCGCTGTCTTACCGCCCTAAAATCCTGCTGATGGATGAACCCTTTGGCGCGCTGGATGCCATGACCCGCCATCAGATGCAGGAATTACTGACCGGCATCTGGGAGCAACACCGGCTGACCGTCATGTTCGTCACCCACGATATTGAAGAAGCGGTATACCTTTCTGACCGCATTGTGGTGATGGGTCCCGGCACGATTGCGGCGACTTACGACGTGCCGTTACCGCGTCCGCGCCGTGAGGAACTGACCGCCAGCCCTGAATTCACTGATCTGCAACGCCAGGTCCTGCACACTATCCGCAGCGGCCATCCCCGCGCTGCACTGGCCTGATAACCGGAGATTGACCATGTCTGCACCTTTTCAAGCCGTAACTTTTCATGATTTGAGTGATTCGTCTGAACTGCCAGCGGAGCTGTTCAAACGCACGGAAGCCGATTTGTCGTTTTTCACTGAGCGCGTTGCGCCGATCATTGAAGCGGTGCGTACCGAAGGCGATGCCGCCCTGCGCCGTTTTGCCCGCGATTTCGACGGCGTTACCGCGCCGCATATGAGCATTCTGGCGGAAGATACGGAATTCGAAACGGCGTTTGAACGCCTCGATCCGCAGGTGGTGGAATCGATCCGTTTCGCCGTCGAAAACGTCCGCGCCTTCCATGAAGCACAAAAACCGGAAGACATGTGGATGAAAGAAATCCGCCCCGGTGCCTTTGCCGGTGACCGCCATGTGCCCATCGATTCCGTAGCCTGTTACGTGCCACGCGGCAAAGGCTCATTCCCAAGCGTGTTACTGATGACCACCATTCCGGCGGTGGTCGCAGGTGTAAAACGCGCCATTGTCATCACCCCGCCAGGCCCCGACGGCAAAGTCGATGACGCCACGCTGGTGGCCGCTCGTCTGGTTGGCATTACCGAAGTGTACAAATGCGGTGGCGCACAGGGTGTCGCTGCCGTGGCATTTGGCACGGAAACCGTGCCGAAGTGCCTGAAGATAGTCGGCCCCGGCAGCCCGTGGGTGGTGGCCGCCAAGCGTCAACTCTCGAATCTGATCGACCCCGGCATTCCTGCCGGTCCAAGCGAAAGCCTGATCCTCGCCGATGACACCGTGGACGGTGCGCTGGCAGCGCTGGATCTGATCATCGAATCAGAACATGGCCCGGATTCTTCGGCGTATCTGGTCACCAGCAGCCGTCGGGTCGCTGAACAGGCCATCGCCGCACTGCCCGGTTACTGGGCGCAGCTCGATGAAAAACGGGCCGGATTCTCACAGGCCGTATTATGCGGAACCCACGGCGGCGTGGTGCTGACAGCAGATTTCACCGCAGCCGTTGAATTTGTTAATCAGTACGCGCCGGAACATCTGGAAATTCTGGCCGAAGAGCCGATGGCCGTGATGGGCAAAATCCGCAATGCCGGTGAAATCCTGCTGGGGAATTACACACCGATCACGCTGGGGAATTTCGTCCTCGGACCGAACGCAGTTCTGCCGACCAATGGCGCAGCGAAAACCGTCGGGCCGCTGTCTGTGTTCGATTACATGAAACGGATCTCCGTAGGCTATGTCACCCGCGAAGGCTATCAGCCGCTGGCCGATAAAGCACACGCCTTTGCATTGTATGAAGGATTCCCCGGCCACGCGCTGGCGGTATCGGCTTTACGCACTGAGATCATCAACAAAAAAGGCCAGTAACGATGAGCAATATGACGGGCAGTGAACCGCTGGCCGCGCAGGCGCGTCAGTTAGTGCAGGCGGGAGAATGGCAGCAGGCGGCAGACGTTTTGCGCCAGCTTATCGGCGAAGTCACCGGCGTGGCTGCCGGTCAGCTCACCATCAACCGCGATCAGTACAGCCTCAACTCTCTCAACGGCACCGTGACCCTTGAGGATGGCCGAGCCTTGTTCTTCAAATATCACAATGAAGAAGGCGAAGATAAAACCATCGAGGAGTATTACAACGCAGAATTGCTGCGTGAAAGCGGCTTTCGCGTGGATGTTCCTGTCTATGCCTGCGGCGAGCCGGGGCGGCAGATTCTGATGTACACCCTGCGCCATGACCGGCGCATGGCGGACATCTGCCGCGATATCGAACAGCAGCAGGCGTGGGACCAGGAAGCGGAAATCGAAGAGGCACAGCGCCGCGCTGACCGCGATATTCTGACCCATACCCTGCCGACGCTGAAACCCGGCTCAGTCAGTGCGGTGGCGGCCGAACCTGTCCATCAGTTGTTCTATCACCGGCTAATTTCTCCGGAAAACCCGGAAATCACCGCGGGTTTTGGTGGGCGCGTGGCCCGTTTTTACGTCGGTAAAACCTTCCGGCTGGAAGATGAGGAACTGGAATGGCAGACGCTGAGCAACCTGCGATGGGTAATCAACGGCGTGGCTTATCAGCACAGTTTACGCCAACTATTCAGTGAAGCAGGCGTCCGCCTGGCACCGGCGGCACTGGCCGATCACGGGGTGATTACCGCGCACGGTGACGCGCATAATGCCAACGTCTGGTACGACACAACGGAGGAAATCCCGCAACTGGTCAGCTTCGACCCGGCGTTTGCCGGTCGCAATATTCCGGCGCTACTGGCGGAAATCAAAGCCACATTCCACAACATTTTTGCCCATCCGCTGTGGCTGTATGAACCTTCACGCTGCGGCGAACTTTACAAAGTGACCGTGATGCGTCGCGGCGACACGTTATATGTCGATCATAACTGGCAGTTAACCCCGCTGCGCGCAGCGTTTTTACGCGACAAAGGCGAGGAATACTGGCAGCCGTTACTGACGCAACTCGCCCGCCACGGCTGGCTGCCACCCCACTGGCAGCGGATCTTCCGGCTCGCCATGTTCTGCTGCCCGACGCTGGTGCTTGATTTACGCGCCGGGGGTTTCAGCGGCCATACGCCAACCAGTTCCGCCCTCGGGCTGGCAATGGCCGTCATGCTCGGCAGCGAACCGGTCGAAGATACCGATGAGTTCAGCGACTGGCTGGCGCGGATAAGCCCTGTGGGGAGACCCTGATGGCCTCTCCTTTCTCCCTGCAACGTTTCTCGCTGCAAGGCAGGCGGGTACTGATCACCGGCAGTTCACGCGGCATTGGTCAGGCCCTGGCTTCAGGTATGGCACAAGCCGGAGCCAGCGTCATTGTCTGCGGGCGTGATATCACCACGCTGAATGCCGTTTGCGAACAAATCCGCCAGCAAGGCGGTGACGCCACGCCGCTGGTACTGGACGTCACGCAGCCCGCCACTTTTGCCGACGCTTTCGCCTCCCTGCCCGCACCGCCGGATGTGCTGGTTAACAATGCCGGTACTGAACAGTTATGCCCGTCGATGGATGTCGACGAAGTGCTGTGGGACCGCATTCTGACCACCAATCTTAAAGGCGCATTTTTCTGCGCCCAGGCCGCAGCACGGCTGATGGCTGAAAATGGCGGTGGCAGCATCCTGAATCTGTGCTCCCTGACCAGCCAGGTCGGCGTGCCCGGCGCTGCTGCTTACGGCGCATCTAAATCGGCGATGGTCGGCCTGACACATACTCTGGCAACAGAATGGGCCGGTAAAAACATCCGGGTAAACGGCATCGGACCGGGATATTTCAAAACAGACCTGACCGCTGAGTTTTATGACAACGCCGCCTGGTGCCGGCAGATGCAGGCAAAGATCCCGCTGGGAAGATTTGGCGAACTGGAAGATCTGATCGGCGCAGCGGTATTTCTGAGCAGCCCGGCCGCAGCGTATATCACCGGGCAGGTGCTCTATGTGGACGGGGGATATCTGGCGGGGATCTGATGTCAGACACGGGTTGGCTCAGGCCCCGTGCAAGCTTGGCGTTCAACCGGAGTGTACATAATTTACTGTTTTGTCTGTAATACCCCACCCCAACCCTCCCCTTCGCAGGGGAGGGAGCCGACCGGGTTGCTTGTGGGATTGGCTTTTGCTCCTCCCCCTGCGAAGGGGGAGGCCGGGAGGGGGTATTAATGAAAAACCAATAAGTTAAAGCTTGCACGACACACCTGAAACTCTAAAAATCCTTAATTCTCGCCCCCATTTCCTCCACCCTTGCAATTGCCGCATACAGCGCCTCCGCCGTCACGTGTCCCGGCATATTCGCCATATCCGGCGCATGCAGTGATGCCTGCACAATACTTTCCAGCTCATCCTCATTAAGATCGGCTATCTCACTCAGACGCAGCGGCACAGCGCAGGCTTGCGCAAGTCTGACGGCTTCCAGCAGTTCCTCATCACTGCGGTTTTCCAGCGCCAGCAGGCACAGGTTGCCGAAGCCGACCAGCAGACCGTGGCCGAATTCACGGGTTTTATCACAGACCGTGAAACCTTCATAAATGGCGTGGGAAGCAGCGGCATGTGCCCCGCTGCTCATCAGCGATGTCAGGCCCGCAAACATGAAAATAGCATCGAGTACCTGATCCAGCCCGGCGTTCGGTTTACCGGCGCGCACGGCGTCGCAGGCCGCCGGGCCGTAAGATTCAATCWGGTCATAGCAGATCCGGCTGTTGGCGCTGGAAGAACGTGCGACGCCGCTCAGCTGGCCGTGATGACCGCTGATGGCACGGAATTCATACCATTTTGCCAGCGTGTCGCCAAGGCCTGCAGCCAGCCAGCGCAACGGGGCAACAGCCAGAATTTCGCTGTCGATGATCACCGAAGCCGGTGCCTGTGGCAGCGGGAATAAATCCCGGAAATGACCGTCGTCATGGTAACGGATGGTCAGCGGCGTGACGGCGGCGCAGGTCGCGGCAATCGTCGGAATCGTCACAACCGGCACACTGGTTTCCACGCCAACGGCTTTGCAGGTATCAAGAGATTTGCCGCCACCCACACCAATCACGATATCGGCTTTTTTATCTTTAACGATTTTAGCCAGGCGGCTGATATTGCCCTCACTGCTTTCCCCGCCGAACCATTCGCTGCCAACCAGTTCCACGGCGGAACCCTCAAGCTGGTGGCGGATTTTATCCCCCACGGCGGCCAGCGACTGATGGCCACCAATCACCAGCGCACGCGTACCCAGCAGTGCGCAAATGTCACCAAGCTGAGAGATAACGCCGGGTCCGCGCAGGATTTGCGCCGGGAAGATAATATTCTGTGCCTGCATAACTGCCTCTCCGTGATTTTTGTATTTGACGGGTCTGATGAAAATTCTCTGAAGATGCTTTTGTTATTACTTCAAATCAATAGGGTTGTTGACGCAACAAATGCGGCCCAAGCTGGCGAACCGACGTGCAGCCAAGCTGCGCCATCGTGCGGTCAACTTCCTGCAAAATAATCTCCAGCGCCCGTTGCGCGCCCGCCTCACCGGCTGCGGCGACACCATATAACATCGGTCTGCCGAGCAGCACCGCATCCGCGCCCAGCGCCAGGGCTTTCACCACGTCAGTGCCACGGCGAAAACCGCTGTCGATGAGGATCGTCGCCTGCGAACCACACAGCTTGCGGATTTCCGGCAGCACTTCCAGTGCACTTACCGAACCGTCGAGCTGACGCCCGCCGTGATTTGACAGCACAATGCCATCGGCTCCGCTCGCAAAAGCGAGCTGTGCATCTTCCGGCGCGAGGATCCCTTTGATCAACAATGCGCCCTGCCACTGGCTGCGGATCCAGCGCAGGGTTTCCCAGTTCAGACGGGTATCCATTTGCGCTGAAAAGTAGCTCGCCCCGCCCGCTCCCCGTTGTTTATCTGCCGGAACGTAGGGTTTGAGATTGCCGAAACCGGGCATTCCTGCCGGTTTTAAGGTTCGCCAGACCCAGCCCGGATGCAGCGCGACATCAATCATGCTCAGCACCGATAGCTTCATCGGCCGCCGGTAATTACGCTTATCTTTTTCGCGGTTACCGAAATGCACCGCATCAACCGAGACCACCAGCGTGGTGCAACCGGCTGCTCTGGCCCGCTCCAGCAGGCTGGTGGTGACGGTCCGGTCTTTGAGCACATACAACTGAAACCAGTGCTGTGGCAGATTTTGTGCCGCGATTTCTTCAAGCGAAGCGGTTGAAACCGTGCTCTGGATATAGGCGATACCCGCGCGTTTCGCTGTACGGGCCAGCATGGTATCCGCGCCGAAACGCAACATGCCGTTATAGCCTGTCGGTGCAATCAGTAACGGTGCAGAAAGCCGCTGCCCGCACACCGTGACGGACAAATCGCGCTGGCTTGAATCGTTCAGTACCGGCGGAATAAAGCGCCAGCGGCCAAAAACCTCACGGTTATCCTGCAGCGTTTGCTCATCATCCGCCCCGCCTTCAACATAGCTAAACGCAAAACGGGGCAAGGCGCATTTCGCCTGCCGGCGCAGATCGTCAATGTTCAGCGCAGCACGTTTCACTCCGCCTCCTCCGTCAGGATACGTTTCAGGCTGTCGATAAACTGCCGGTTATCCTGTTCATTACCGATGGACACGCGGATCCAGTTTTCATAACCGGTTTCACGCCAGGGTTTGATAATCACGCCATAAGTAAGCAAGCGTTGTGCCAGTTCCGTAGCCGGGCGGCCGCAATCGAAGAACAGGAAGTTGGCACAGGATGAGGCGACGTTAAAACCGAGCGCGGTAAGTTCGGCCGCCATGTCCTCACGCAGTGCGGTGACCAGCGCAATGCTGTCGCGGACATGCTGTTTATCCTGCAATGCCGCCACGGCAGCCACCTGCGCCGAACGGTTGATGTTGAAAGGTGTCCGCACCCTGTCCAGCAAATTCACCAGTTCAGGGTGACTGGCTAAACCATACCCCACCCGCAGCCCGGCCAGCCCGTACGCTTTCGAGAAAGTCCGCAGCACAATCCACGGTCGTGGCTGCTCAGCCAGCACCAGCAGACTGTCCGGATAGGCAGCGTCGGTTTCGCAATATTCGAAATAGGCTTCGTCAATCACCAGCACGCAATCCGCTGGCGCAGCATTAATAATACGGGTGAATCCTTCCCGGTTAAGCATGCAGCCCACCGGATTGGACGGGTTGCTGAAAATCAACATTTTGGCCGGTGTGCGCAGTGCGGTTTCCCAGGCTTCAACATCAAATTCCTGCTGTGCATTCACGCCGACCATCGTGACATCCGCCCCCATCATGCGCGGGAAGATTTCGTGTAAACCAAACGAGGGGATCAGCGTCACAACACGGTCGCCGGGGTTAAGAAACGCCAGCGCCAGCATATGCAGAATGTCTTCGGAACCGTTGCCGATAACAATATTTTCGGCTGCCACGCCGGTATCCGCTGCCAGCGCGTCACGCAGCACCGCACTCGATGCATCAGAATAAATCGCACTGAAACGGGCATCCGCTTCTAACGCCACCACCACCTGCGGGCTGGCACCAAGCGGGTTTTCATTACTGGCCAGTTTGGCAATATGAGTCACGCCGTATTTTTTTTGCACCGCATCAGCCGAAAGCCCGGCGTTATAAACGCTCAGTGACCGCGCCCCGGGCCTTGCCAGATTTTTCAGAAGCTGTTGCTGCTTTTTAAATGCCGAATCAAGAACTGCCAGATCTGAAGCCATTACTTACCTCACACTAGTAGATATGCTCCCGAGTATGCCGTAAATCAGCGGATTTTTACGCCACTTTTTGCAGCATTTTCCGAATGTTTTTGAAACAAAACGGGCAACGGCCTGCGCCACTGCCCGTGAGGTTTGTTCAATTTAATGTCTCAATGAATTAATCACTTACCATTATTACTTTGCGAGCATTGGCAAATTCAGGTGATGACGTTCAGCACAGTCTTTTGCCTGTTCATAGCCAGCGTCTGCGTGACGCATCACACCGGTTGCCGGGTCGTTCCACAGCACGCGGTCAAGGCGGGCATCGGCTTCCCGGGTACCGTCAGCCACAATCACCATTCCGGCGTGTTGCGAGAAGCCCATCCCGACGCCACCACCATGATGCAGACTGACCCACGTTGCGCCGCCCGCAGTATTGAGCAAAGCGTTCAGCAGCGGCCAGTCGGAAACTGCATCAGAACCGTCTTTCATGGCTTCCGTTTCACGGTTTGGTGAGGCAACAGAACCGGTGTCGAGATGGTCGCGGCCGATAACCACCGGCGCTTTCAGTTCGCCGTTACGTACCATTTCATTGAATGCCAGACCGGCAATATGGCGCTCTCCCAGCCCCAGCCAGCAAATACGCGCCGGTAACCCCTGGAAAGCGATACGTTCGCGCGCCATGTCCAGCCAGTTAATGAGGTTTGCGTTGTCGGGGAACAGTTCTTTCAGTTTGGCGTCGGTTTTGTAGATATCTTCCGGGTCCCCGGAAAGCGCCACCCAGCGGAACGGGCCTTTGCCTTCACAGAACAGCGGACGGATATAGGCAGGCACAAAACCCGGGAAATCAAAGGCATTCTCCACGCCTTCGTCTTTGGCAACCTGACGGATGTTATTGCCGTAATCGACCGTCGGAATGCCCATCGCATGAAAATCGAGCATTGCCTGAACGTGTTTGGCCATCGACGCACGGGCAGCTTTCACCACCGATTGCGGATCTGACAGTCGCGCATCCTGCCATTTTTCCAGGCTCCAGCCTTCCGGCAGATAGCCGTTCAGCGGGTCATGTGCCGAGGTCTGATCAGTGACGATATCCGGACGCAGACCGCCTTCTTTTGCGCGGGCAACCAGTTGTGGCATCACCTCTGCGGCATTGCCCAGCAGTCCCACGGAAATGGCTTTTTTCTCGGCGCAGGCTTTTTCAATCATGGCCAGCGCTTCATCAATGCTGTGTGCTTTGTAATCGAGATAACGGGTGCGCAGACGGAAATCGATGCGCGATTCCTGACATTCAATTGCCAGTACGCAGGCTCCGGCCAGCACGCCCGCCAGTGGCTGGGCGCCGCCCATGCCGCCCAGACCGGCAGTCAGGATCCATTTGCCGCGCAGGTCGCTGTTGTAATGCTGGCGTCCCGCTTCCGCGAAGGTTTCATAAGTACCCTGCACGATGCCCTGCGCACCGATGTAAATCCAGGAACCGGCGGTCATCTGGCCGTACATCATCAGGCCAGCTTTATCCAGTTCGTGAAAGTGATCCCAGTTTGCCCAGTGCGGCACAATGTTGGAATTGGCAATCAGCACGCGGGGCGCATCGGTATGGGTGCGGAAAACGCCAACCGGCTTGCCGGATTGCACCAGCAGCGTTTCGTCTTCACGCAGCTTGCGTAAACTGTCAAGAATGCCTTCAAACGCCGGCCAGTTGCGCGCGGCTTTACCAATGCCGCCGTAAACCACCAGATCTTCCGGGCGCTCAGCGACATCCGGATCGAGGTTGTTCTGGATCATGCGGTATGCCGCTTCAATCAGCCAGTTCTGGCAGCTCAGTTCCGTGCCCTGTGGCGCACGAACAACGCGGGCAATGGCCGTTTTTTGTGGAGCGTTCATCATCGTTTCCTTCTCTGAAATAGGGTGTTTGAATCAATCTTTACAGGACAAAAGTCATCAGGCAAAGCTTGGCAGCAGCGCTTCAATCGCCGCAGGCCAATGCTCGCGGGAAGCCCACAGACGCATCATTTCAACGTCCGGTGCCATCAGGCGGTCTTTTTCAAGAAACGCCACGTTTTCACGGATAGCTTTCATTTCATTTTCCAGCGTCGCTGAACTTTGCAGCGGACGAAGGAAATCAATACCCTGTGCGGCGGCCATCGCTTCAATGCCCACGACCACGCTGGTGTTAAAGCACATGTCACCCAGACGGCGGGCGGCGTAGGTTGCCATGGATACATGATCTTCCTGATTCGCCGAGGTCGGCAGGCTGTCAACGCTGCCCGGATGCGCCAGCGATTTGTTTTCCGACGCCAGTGCCGCTGCGGTTACCTGCGCAATCATAAAGCCGGAGTTCACACCGCCGTCATTGACCAGAAACGCCGGTAAACCGGAAAGCCCGGTATCGAGCAGTAACGCCATACGACGCTCGGAAATCGCGCCGATCTCAGCGACGGCCAGCGCGATGATATCGGCAGCAAAAGCCACCGGTTCGGCATGGAAGTTACCGCCGGAAATCACGTCACCGTTTTCGGAAAACACCAGCGGATTATCAGAAGCGGCATTGGCTTCAATGCGCAGGATACGGGCAGCGTGGTGCAGGTTATCCAGACAAGCCCCCATCACCTGCGGTACACAGCGGATGGAATACGGATCCTGTACGCGGCCGCAATCCGCATGAGACGTGACAATGTCACTCCCGCGAAGGATCTCGGTCAGTGCCGCCGCCACCCCAATCTGACCCTGCTGGCCGCGGGCTTCGTGAATGCGTGCATCCAGCGGTTTTACGGAACCTTTGATGGCTTCGAGCGACAATGCGCCCGCCACCAGTCCGGCAGAAAATACGCGTTCGGCTTCAAACAGACCGGACAACGCCAGCGAGGTGGAAACCTGTGTGCCGTTAAGCAGGGCCAGCCCTTCTTTCGGCCCAAGTTCAAATGGCTTCAGGCTTGCCGTCGCCAGACCTTCAGTCGCCGACATTTTTTCGCCTTGCACCGTGACCTGCCCCTCACCAATCAGCATCAGGGAGAGATGCGCCAGCGGCGCTAAGTCACCGGATGCTCCCACGGAGCCTTTCTCAGGAATACACGGATAAACACCGGCATTGAACAAGGTAATCAGTGCATCGATCACCTCAATGCGGATGCCGGAATGGCCGCGAGACAGGCTCAGCACTTTGGTCGCCATCACCAGACGCACCACGTTATCCGCCAGATCCTTGCCGATACCGACGCTGTGCGACAACACCAGATTGCGTTGCAGTTCCGCCAGACGCGCCGCCGGAATACGCGTCTGTGCCAGCTTGCCGAAACCGGTATTGATGCCGTAGACCACTTTCCCCGACTCAACAATGCGGGTGACCGTTTCCTGCGACGCCAGCACGCCTGCACGCGCCTCCTCAGCCAGTTCAAGGCGGACATTGCCCTGATAAATCTTGCGCAGCATCGGCAGATCAACATGACCTGGTTGCAGGCGGCAAAGGGTTAACGCATTGGATGAAGAAGCCATAATCTATTCCTGTATAGACAAGTGAAACCGGAAGTAAACCCGGCTAAGGACGCAGCCCGCCGGGCATTTACGCATTACATGACGAATCTACAATCTATTCTGTACAGATGCGGGGCGGTGAAATCAGTGGTCCATTGCCTGCATCGTTTCGGTACGAATTTCTTCGGTAACCCGCGCTTTCAGCGCCATAAATTCCGGCGACGTTTTCAGGGTGTAGTCCCGCGGATGCGGGAAATTAACCGCTACTTCGGTTTTGATCCGCCCCGGCCGGGCACTGAAAATCGCCACCTTATTAGCCATGAAAATCGCTTCGTCGATATCATGTGTCACGAACAACACGGTTTTGCGCGAGGATTCCCAAATCGATAACAGCAGTTCCTGCATCATCACGCGGGTCTGATTATCCAGGGCGCCAAAAGGCTCATCCATCAGCAAAATTTTCGGGTCATTCGCCAGTGCGCGGGCGATGGCGGTGCGTTGCTGCATCCCCCCGGAAAGTTGACGCGGGAAGTGCTGCTCAAAACCCCGCAGCCCGACCTTATTAATAAAGTAGTCGCTGCGCTCTTTTTGCGCTGCCTTACTCACGCCACGCTCCTGCAAACCGAAACGGATGTTCTGTTCAACGGTCAGCCACGGAAACAAGGTATAACTCTGAAAGACCATGCCGCGATCGGCACCGGGGCCGTCTACCTGTTCACCATCGAGCCACACTTCGCCACGCGTTGGCTGATCCAGCCCGGCGACAATGCGCAACAGCGTGGATTTACCACAGCCGGAAGGCCCGAGAATGGTGATGAAGTCGTTTTCATCAACCCGATAATCCACCGGCAACAGCGCCTGCGTTTTCTCGCCCTTCGGGCCGGTAAAAATACGTTCAACCTGACGGACACTCAGTTTCGGATGGCTCATCACAATGAACTCCATACAAACAGCCGACGGTTGGCCGCTTTGAACAACAGATCGGAGAGCAAACCAATGCAACCAATCACAATAATGCCGAAGATCATTTGCCCGGTATTGAGCAGTGCCTGACTGTTAACAATCATGTGTCCGATACCGCTCGAGGATCCGATAAGCTCCGCCACAATGACATAAGTCCATGCCCAGCCGAGCACAAGGCGCAGCAACTCAGCAATTTCCGGTGCCGCACCGGGAATGATCACCCTGCGCACCACACTCTGGTTGGTGGCGCCCAGCGTATACGCGGCTTCCACCAGGTCACGCCGCGCTGCCCCCACGGTTACCGCCACCATCAGGGTGATCTGGAAGAAAGAGCCGATGAAAATCACCAGAACTTTCTGCATTTCACCAATACCCGCCCACAGGATCAGCAACGGCACAAACGCTGACGCAGGCAGATACCGGCAAAAGGACACAAACGGTTCGAAAAAAGCTTCGATCAGTTTGTAAGACCCCATGAGGATGCCGAGCGGAACGGCAATGGCGCAGGCCAGAATAAAGCCGCCCAGCACGCGCATCACCGTCATGCCTATATCAGTCGTAAAATCAAAATCGGTAAAGAGTAAAATCCCTTCCTGCAACATGCTCGCCGGGCTGGCGAGGAATGTCGGGGAAACAAGGCCGGTAAACGTCACCAGCGCCCACACAGCAAAAAACAGCACAAAGAAACAGAACCCGAGAAACCAGCGACGCCGCGACGCGACCGGACGCAAAGGCACCATCATCGGGTTATGCCAGACTTTTTTGCTTGCCGGCAACGGTGCCGGCTCGCGTAAGGCTGACTGCGAAGTCATATGTTGTTCTGCTGTCTGGCTGACAGGGCTGTTCATATCGCGGTCCTTCATGGCTATTTCACGTACTTCGCGTCATATAACGTATTGATATCCGGCGTTTTACGCAGAATTTTCATCTCAGTCAGCAGGCGCGCAGCTTCGTTAGTGAAGGTCACAATTTCACCGCTGAAGAATTTCTGATTGGCCTCACGATCCTGCCAGCGCAGATAACTGGATTCTTCTGCAAACTGTTTGCCGGTCTCTTTCACTGCTGCGCCCATGATCTCGTTGGATTTCTCCGGTTCTTTCCTGATCATATCCAGCGCTTCAAAGTAGCTGTTCACCAGCGCCTGAGCGGCTTTAGGATTTTTATCCAGCCAGTCTGGCGTACAGCCCAGCGTGTCCATCACCATCGGATATTCCAGCGTGGTTGCCAGAATCTTCCCTTTATCCGGGCTCTGGCGGATGTTGGAAAGATAGGGTTCATAGGTCACTGCCGCATCATTCTGTCCGGCAATAAAGGCATGCGCAGCGGCATCCGGCCCGAGCGTGGCGAGTTTGACGTCTTTCATCGTCATGCCGTTTTTATCGAGGATCCACGCCAGCAGGAAGTAAGAAGACGTACCCGGTGCATCCACGCTGATGGTTTTGCCTTTCAGATCGGTAATCTTGTTGATACCGCTACGCACCGCGATACCATCTGCGCCGTAAGATTTATCCAGCTGTACGATTTGTTTGATCGGCACCCCGCTGGCGTTCCAGGTTAAATAGGTTTCCACGGTGGTCGCCGCACATTGCAGGGAACCGGAAGCGATGGCCAGATGACGCGACTGCTGCGGCACCATTTTCAGCGTGACATCCAGACCGTTCTTTTTAAAGATGCCCGCTTTGTCTGCCAGGGTCAGTGGTGCGAAACCGGTCCAGCCAGAAATACCAATAGCAACCGGCGTATTCGCCGCTTGCGCCACGCTGACTGTCACACTACCCAGCGCCACTGCCAGCCCTAACAAAGACAACGAACGCTTCAGTACAGCCCTGGAAATCATGTTGCTCATCTGCCACTCCTGCCAAAGTATCTGTCTCGGGGGAAATGCCTGTGGCAGTGAAAGCCGCAGGCAAATTACGCTACTGTATATTCTTGTCTATACAAGTCAGTCGACAATATTTAAGCAAGCTTTATGCCAGTTTCTGCACATGCACTTTTACAACATTCAGCGCCGGTTATGGGACGTTTTGCGCGGGCTGATGAATCAATTAGGTGCGCGCCATGCTCCCTTTTAGCGCAATCCTGTAAGGTATTTATCAGGTGATCGCCGCCCACAACAGCAGGCATCTCTGTTGCTGAGCAACTGGGGTCAGACTCACGGAACCCTGTTGCGATTGTGCCGCTGTCTCAGACCAGCAATATCCCTCGCCCGCCCTCAGCAGCGGGCCATCCGCCAGTTGCCACATCCCGCTGATGACATAAATCACGCCACCTTTTTCCCGCGTCACCGTCAGGTGCTCGCGTGCGGCAATCACCCGTGCGGCACATTCAGTACGTCGCGTCATGATGTTAAAATCAGTTGTCACTCCTCCCATCAGGCGGGCATGGAGCGCAGTATCACCGCTGAAGGCAAAAGGCTCACCAGCGACAACGAGTAAGTGATCGACATCAGGCTGTGCCTGCAAATGCACACCTTCCCCGCTCAGCAAGGTGATGGAACGGTCAATACCGGGAAATGCCGAGAACGGGCCATCCTGTGCGATGGTGGCAATACTGGCGCGCCAGTCAAAATCATGGCCACCGGCAGGGAAACTGAAGATTTCGCGGGTTTCGCCACCGCCGTTACGCCACGGGCTGACCGGCAGGTCATCGAAGGTGAAATGTTGCCAGGCAATCATGCAACGTCCCCCGCCAGCTGACGGAGAAGCGCGAGGAAATCCGCCGCCGCAGCCTGTTGTTGTTCATGCTGGCCGTTCACAATGCGCGCAATACCGCCGACATACACATCACGGATCTGCCCGGTATTACCGGCGAACAGCCAGCGGTTGAGCAGTTCACTGTTTTTTGCGGCGGCAAGATAGGGGTCCTGCCCGTCGAGCACCAGCCAGTCGGCACGATACCCCGCAGAAAGCTGCCCGATAGCCGCGCCGCAAGCCTGTGCACCGCCCTGTAATGCCTGCGTATACAGCACATCGCCTACAGAATTTTGCGCAGAGGTCGTCAGCCGGTTACGTCGCTGGTCACGCAGGCGTTGCCCGTATTCAAACCAGCGCAGTTCTTCAACCACGTTCAGGGAGACATGGCTGTCGGAACCGATCCCCCATCGACCTGACTGCGCCAGATAATCGACGCCGGGGAAAATGCCATCGCCCAGATTAGCCTCGGTGGTCAGACACAACCCCGCGACCGCCCCGCTGTTTGCCATGCTCGCCAGCTCGAAACGGTCAGCGTGCGTGGCGTGGATCAGACACCAGCGGGAATCAATATCCAGATTGTCATACAGCCAGGAAATCGGGCGCTGCCCGCTCCAGCCCAGACAATCGTTCACTTCTTTCTGTTGTTCGGCGATATGAATATGCACCGGCAGGTTTTTATCTGCGGACTGCAACACCTGCTGCATTTGTTCCAGCGTGACTGCGCGCAGGGAATGGAAGCACAATCCCTGATTTTGCAGGCTTTTACCGCTGAGTTGTTTGCGGATAATTTCCTGTTGTTTGAGGTAACTGTCCGTATCCTGAATAAACCGTTTCTGTCCGGCCTGTGCCGGTTGCGCGCCAAATCCGGCGTAACTGTAAAGCACCGGCAGCATGGTCAGTCCGATGCCGGTTTGTGACGCGGCTTCACTCAGATGGGCAGTCATTTCACCGTGGTCGGCATAAGTCTGACCGCTGATGTCGTTATGCAGATAGTGGAATTCAGCCACCTGCGTGTAACCCCCTTTGAGCATTTCGATATACAACTGACGGGCAATGACACCCACCTGCTCAGGTGTGAGGCGCTGCACCATGCGATACATCAGGTCACGCCAGGTCCAGAAGCTGTCCTGCGGATCACCGGCGACTTCCGCCAGCCCGGCCATCACCCGCTGAAAGGCGTGCGAATGGAGGTTCGGCATGCCCGGAACCACCGGACCGGAAAGGGGAAGACACCCCTGCGCATCGTTGTCCGGGGTCACCGCAGTCAGCATTCCGGCTGCATCGACGTCCAGCCGCACGTTATGCGCCCAGCCATCTGAAAGTAAGGCGCGTGAAGCAAAATAAGCAGGCATAACAGCATCATTCCTGAACAGTAAGAAGAAACATAAATGCAATTTTACGGAAACAATTGCAAAACTTTTAACCGACTTGTCTATACATATACATATGCCTGATTGCGCTGTAAACTTGCAACAACCCTTTTTTTTATAAATTTAGTTTTCCGTCACGCCCTTTCCGTTTACTTTCCACTGATGGAAAATGCCGGGCGAACAGGCAAGCTTTCCCAATATTTCTGGAATTTCATTGAGTGAGGTAAGAGACATGTCGGAGCCCACACCACTTTCTCAAAATGGTGCCGCGCCACATCAGGTCACACAACAACAGGGCGTGTCGCAGCAGACATTGTCCGAACTGGCGGCCGCGATGAGCGATACACCCGCACCGATTTATCAGCGGGTGAAACAGGCGATCATCAGCCAGATCCGCGCCGGTGTCTGGAAACCGCATCAGCGGGTACCTTCTGAAAGTGAGCTGGTCAATGAAATTGGCGTCAGCCGTATGACCATCAACCGTGCTTTGCGTGAACTGACCAGCGAAGGTTTTTTGATCCGCATGCAGGGAGTCGGCACGTTTGTGGCCGAAGCCAAGGCCTACACGCCGATGCTGGAAGTGCACAACATTGCCGATGAAATTGCCCAGCGCGGTCATCGCCATGACAGCAAGATTCTGGTGTGTGAAGCGCGGCTGGCGGATGCCGATCAGGCGCTGCAACTGGGTATCGCCACTGGCACGATGATGTTTTATTCGCAAATTGTTCATTACGAAAACAACGTCGCGGTGCAGATTGAAGACCGTTTTGTGAACCCGGAAACCGCACCCGATTATCTGCAACAGGTGCTGAACAAGCAGACGCCCTATACGTACCTGATGGAAATCGCGCCGCTGACGGCGGGTGAACATCGCGTTGAAGCCATCAGTGCCAGCGATGAGCAACGCGAGCTGTTGCAACTGAATGAACATGAGCCTTGTCTCCTGATCCACCGCCGGACCTGGAGCGGCAGCCGCGTAGTGACTTCCGCGCGCCTGATTTACCCGGGTTCCCGCTATCAATTATTTGGACGTTTCACCAGCCACGGCTGATTCCGGCACACCTTAATGGCGGCTTTGTACGGCCGCTATCTCTTCGTTCAAATTTTGGAAGACGTCTCGTAATAAGAAAAAACTATCGCCGGGCGCCTTGCCGGTTTAACGGTTATGCGTTAGGTTGACTTTAGTTGTCTATACAAGATGAATTCAGCCTGGAGCCTGTCATGCCGGTAGCGATATCCCCTTCTTTTTCTTCCGAACCCCCTTCCCGTTGTGACAGCGTATGGCGCGGTGCCACGCTGGTCACCATGCAGGACGGCCATTACAACCTGATTGAAAACGGGGCGATTGCTGTCGCAGGCGGGAAAATCGTCTGGACCGGCCCTGCCGCAGATTGTCCGGTTTTCGCAGGCGCCACACAGCATGAATTCAGCGGCGGGATCATCACGCCGGGCTTTGTTGACTGCCATACGCATCTGGTATTTGGCGGCGACCGCAGCGCAGAATTTGAACAGCGGCTGAACGGCGTCAGCTACGCAGAAATCGCCGCAGCCGGTGGGGGAATTCTTTCCACCGTCAATGCCACGCGCGAGGCCACCGAAGATGAACTTCTGGCTCAGGCGTTGTTCCGCTTACAACCCCTGCTGGCCGAAGGCGTAACCTGTGTTGAGATTAAATCGGGTTACGGGCTGAGTGTAGAGAGCGAGCTGAAGATGCTGCGGGTGATCCGCCGGTTAGGTGTCATGCTGCCAGTCGAGGTGAAATCCACCTGCCTTGCCGCTCATGCCCTGCCGCCGGAATTCAAAGGACGCGCTGATGACTATATTGACCTCATCTGCGACACATTATTACCGGTGGTTGCCAGTGAAAATCTGGCCGACGCCGTCGATGCCTTTTGTGAACATCTGGCATTCTCACCGGCACAGGTTGAACGGGTGTTTAATGCCGCAAAAACCTTAGGTTTACCGGTTAAATTACACGCCGAACAACTGTCTTCCCTGCATGGTAGCGCCCTGGCTGCACGACATCATGCGCTGTCAGCCGACCATCTGGAATACGCCACAGCAGAAGATGCTCAGGCAATGGCCGCCAGCGGCACCGTCGCCGTATTACTGCCGGGGGCCTATTATTTGCTGCGCGAAACACAATGCCCGCCGGTGGATGAGTTCCGCAAACATCGGGTGCCGATGGCGCTGGCCAGTGATGCCAATCCGGGCACATCGCCTGCGCTTTCATTGCGTCTGATGCTGAACATGGGATGTACCTTGTTCCGCCTGACGCCTGAAGAAGCGCTGGCCGGGATCACCTGCCATGGTGCACGTGCGCTGGGTTTACAGGACACGCACGGCACGCTGGAAGCGGGCAAAGTCGCTGACTTTATACACTGGCCACTGTCGCGTCCTGCCGGGCTGGTTTACTGGCTGGGCGGTCAGTTGCCCTGCACTGTTGTTTTTCGTGGAGAAGTACGAGGAGAGTTCCGTTCATGAGCCTTTCAACTGCCAATGTTATCGCTGAACCGTACCATTTTATCCAGGGGACAGCGCCGTTACTGATCAGTATCCCTCACGCAGGTACACATCTGACGCCAGAAGTCGCCAGCAGTCTGAGCGAAGCCGCCCTGCCGCTTTCCGATACCGACTGGCATATCCCGCAACTGTACGATTTTGCGCGCTCACTGGGTGCCAGCATTCTGGTCGGCCAGTATTCACGGTTCGTTATCGATCTCAACCGGCCTTCCGACGATAAACCGCTGTATACCACTGCCACCACGGGTTTGTATCCCGAGACGTTATTTGATGGTCGCGCGACCTTCAAACCAGGCATGACGCCGACAAATACCCAACGCCAGCAATATTTGGATCAAATCTGGCAACCGTATCACCAGAAAATCCAGTCAGAACTGGCGCGCATGAAACAGGAATTCGGTTATGCACTGCTGTTTGATGCGCATTCCATTGCATCGGTGATCCCGCGTCTTTTCGACGGCCAGTTACCGGATCTCAACCTCGGCACCAACAGCGGCGCAAGCTGTTCACCGGCGCTGAGTGAAATCCTTGAGAGAACCTGCCAGCAACAAACCCGCTTCAGCCATGTGCTTAATGGCCGTTTTAAGGGCGGATATATCACGAGGGCTTACGGCCAGCCTGATATGGATATTCACGCTGTTCAGCTTGAGCTGGCGCAGGTGAATTACATGGAGGAGATGGAGCCATTTGCCTACTCGCCTGATAAGGCGGCTGAATTGCAGGTGTTATTGAAACAGTTGCTGGAAGGGATGGTGAGATGGGGGACGGACAGGTATAAACAAAGCGCTGTTTAATTTCGCTTTTCGCTGGCCGCTAAGGGTAAAACCTGGGTTGCCACCCAGACTAGGCTTAAGGTCAAGACCGTGGGCGTCGGCCCACACCGACCAGAGACCCGGTAACGCGCGGGCCTCTGGACTCCGCGCTTTTTCACTGCGCGCTATCGCTAGTAAATCATGTTTCAGGTATCACAGTGACAGGCTGGAAATCTTGCCGCTACGCGGTGCCTTCATTTCGGGATTGCAGCCTCAGGTCTGCAACCTCTCATTCAGCAAGCTTTCTGAAACGCCCGCACGATCTTAAATTCAAAGACAGCCTGTTTTTCGTCTTTTTAATAAGTTGATTGGCGTGCTCAAAAATGGCACCGAGTGAATGGTTCGAGACCCGAGGCTCGAAACCTGAAACTCGGGAATCGCGCAGCGATGACATTTTACGCCACTCACTGTTGCTAATGAACATGTCCGTCGTGCCCGCGATAGCGCGCAGTTTAAGACGTGGGAGATCCAAGAGGGGCCCGTCATGGCCCCTTTTGGTCGGTTTCGGCGATCAAAGCAGAGTGATAGCCGTTATTAATAAACCGAAATTGTCTCGATCAAGCCCTCGCTGCAAGCGAGAAACCGCCCTAATGCCCGGTCTGGCATTATTTAAAGTCCGCATACGGCACTAACGGTTCCGGCGGCATATCCAGATCCCCTTGCCAGCCGCTCATCGAATATCTCGCGTAGAGCAGAAAGTGGCTTGGCGTGTAATCCTTCGCCTGCTGAATATCAATCCCCCCGCCGACGGTCCAGTGAGAACTGACACGCCGTTCGAGCAGTGCCTGCAATGTATAGCCAAAACCGGATCCACTGCTGCCGGTTTCGATGGCATTTTTATCCGGTAATGAATCCGGGATCAGATTCTGGATCGGATAGCGTTTCTGATCGCTGGTTGAGGAGCGCGACCAGGAGACCGAACCGCCAAGCTGCCATGACCAGTTCTCCGTGCGCTGGCGATAACTGACCGGTACGGAGAGTGAGAAGTATTGCTGCGGGCTGTAGTAACCGCCCTGTCCCAGCGTGTAACCGCTGAGATCTTTCTGGTAATGCCAGAGCATGGAGCTGAGCCCCACCGTGGCGCGGCGGTTATCTTCGTTAATGACTTTGTAGTAATAGCCCCCCATCAGGCGTTCGCGGGTGTTGTCTTCGACATTTTCACCGGTCAGCTGATGCGCGCTGAGATCAGCCCACACGCCGTTAGCCTGCCCCTGATCGTAACTTAATCCCAGGCTGGCACCGGTCGCGCGAACGCCGCCCCAGGTGGTGCCGGTACCCGGATCTTTTGCGCCCGCGAAAGAAAGTAACGAACTGGAAACCGGACGGCGCGACACCGTGGTCGTCCAGCCGATATCGCCCCAGTCACCGCTGTAAGCCAGCCCGCCGACCCAGTCTACAACCGGGAAACCCAGTGGCGTGGTGCCTAAATCGCCTTTCCACTTGTCATTTTCCCATCCTGCGCCAAGGCTGACGCCATTGGCGTTCTGGCTGCGGTAACGGCGGCAGTTTTGATCGCTACAGGTCCCGAAACTGGCTTCGTAATTACCGTCTTCGTTATCAAAGGTTCCGGCATCCATCCGCACCCAGTCGGCCCGCAGGAATCCGCGCCCCTGATAAACCGGCATATCCGCCTGCAACATGGTGGTGTTGGCCGTGAGATCAGATTTCCCCGGCGTGCCGCTTGATGTCCACGAATCGGTGTCCAGCGTGAAATTCACATCCTGCTGACGGTACAGATCATGCGCGTCTGAACGGATACCGCGTTTCAGCCAGTCATCCGTGGCATTGTTGCGGGTCAGGCGCGTATAGCTGTCGTTATCTTCTGGCACTTTACCGGTGATGCCGCTGGCGACCATCGCCTGTGCGTAATCCTGACGCGCCGTTTGTGGCTGTCCGAGTTGCTGCTCAAGGTTGGCGGCGTTGCGATAAATCAGCGCCTTGTCTTGTCCGTCCGGTTGTGAACGCGCAGCCGTTTTCAAGGGTTGTAACAGCGCCGCCGCTTTGGTGGTTTCACCGACATCACGCCAGGCCATGGCGACCTGTCGTTGCTGATTCAGGCTGAGTTCATGCAGATCAGCCTGCTGCAACTGCTGTTTCGCCTGCGAGGTATTACCGGCAGCAAGGGAAGTATCAATGGCGGTCAGGGTTTTACCGAGCTGAATGCGCTGCGCCATTTCGCGCATGTTGTCGTCCCATTTCGCCTGCGGCAAGGTATTAAGATGGCGCAGTGCGGCGTCGTCACGATCGGAACCGGACAGATACAACGCATAAGCGTAAACCTGTTGCGGATCCACCGGACGCTTCGCCGCAAGCTGTGCAAAAGCCGCATCCGCCTGCGCCGTTTCACCCGCCTCACGCAGGGCACTGGCATAATGGTAGGCCGTCCAGACATCGTCCGGATTGAGTTTCAGTACCTCGCCATAGCGGTTCGCAGCCTGATTCCAGTTGTGTTCGGCGGCATATTTTTGCGCCTGCGCAGTGACAACGTCACTTTGCAGTCCACGCTGTTTATCGCTGAGTTTCGCCTGCGATGCACCAGGCAATGAATTAATGTAATCCAGCGCTTTTTGCGGTGACTGACGCTGATAGATATTCGCCAGCCCGCGCTGGGCGCTACTGTTATCGCGCTCCAGCTTCAGTGCGCGGCGGTAAGCCTGCTCCGCCTGCGTGTCATTTTTGCGCTCAACCGCCACATCCCCAAGCCCGATCTGCGCCCACGGGTCGCGGGAGTCCAGACGTTGCGCCTGGTTGTAAGCCGCTTCGGCCTGATCAAGCAGCCCGGTTTTCAATGCCTTATCGCCCTGTTCGATTTTCAGCCAGTAGCTGTTGGACCGGATCAGGCTGTTCCATTTACCCGCGTTATAGCCATCTGTTTCGGCGGCTTTCGCCCGCTGAAACAAAGTCAGCGCCTGCTGGCGGTTACCGGCGCGGGAATAAGCCAGCCCCATCGCACCGAGGACTTCAGCATCGTCAGGTTGCGCCTGCAATGCCTGCTTCAGCGGTGCAATCGCGCCGGTGGAGCCACCATTATTAATCTGCGCCAGACCACGGAGTCGCGCCTGATAACGCGGATCGGCCAGTAACGCCTGCTGGCGCTGAAGTTCCTGCTGCGCGGCAATCACCTGCGGACCGGTGTCGAACGTGGCGATAAACTGTTGCAAGGCATCGACGCTCGGGTTGCCCACAGGCTGGTCTTTAATCTTCTGCAGCCATAAATCAGCGGCCGGAGAACGCCCTTCATTGGTGGCGGCGATTTGCTTAATCAGCCCGACAGCTTTGGCGTTATCCCCTTCATCAAACGCCATCTGCGCCAGTTGCAGACGTAACTGCACATCACCCGGATACTGATTATTCAGCGCCTGAAGCTGTGACTGCGCACGGGCTTTTTGCCCCGGCAGCCGCGCAATAAGTTGCCAGTATTCTACTGCCAGATCCAGCGTTGGCGGCTGGCCACCAAACAACTCATCATATTGCGCTTTGGCTTCATCGAGCCGCCCTGCCGTTGCCAGTAACCGCGTCTGCTGGAGTTTTTGCTGCATTTCCGGGGAGGCGATTTTCAGGCTCAGCTGCGCCTGCCGGTATTCATCCGAACCAGGCGAAACCTGTTTAATTTTTTCCAGTTGCTGCTGTGCCTTGGCCTGATCGCCTTCGCGGAGAAGCAAACGTAAACGGGCGGACATGACTTTCGGGTTTTGCGGATCCATTAATTCCAGGCGAAACAGGGACTGACGCACCAGATCGTCCTGATGACTGGCTTCACCGACCCGCACCTGTTCCAGTAACCATTGTTCCGGTGAAACAACGGGGGCTGCAACCGCAGGCGCAGCCAGCAAGGCCAGTCCGATCGTCAGGGCCAGTCTGCTGCGCAAAAGCAGGTTTGTGCGCTGTGTGTTCACGGACTTATTCCTGGTCATCATCAGACAGACGACGACGGGCCAGAGAACGCAAACCGGTCCACAACAGGATTGCTGCCAGAATCACCACGATCACCGCCATAACCGCCAGCAATACCGGATGGTTCGCCAGGGCGTTCCATACCCGCTCCCACCACGGCAAATGGCCAGCATAATAGGTATCGCCGACTTTCAGGCTGCTGACGCCGGAATCACGCACCACCGCCACCGAGCCAAAGACCTGCGCCCTCTGTTTGCTATCCTGCATCGACTTGTTCAGCATTTCGAAGCCCTGCTGACCGTTTGCCATCAGCGCGACCACGCTGCGCTGATCAAAGTACGGCGACTGTAACCCGACAACCGCCGCAATCGGGCCTTGCGCACTGATTTGCGCGCTGGCATCCACCCGCGCATCGCTGGCCGGTGCCGTGTTATCCGGTAACGACGTCTGGCGGACTGGCGTATTCACCGCATCGCGCGCTGCCTCGATCAGTAAGCTGGCCTTTTTCTCATCGCGCATGCTGTCGTCACGCAAATCCGCAGGCAGATTGCCGATCACCAGCAGATCAGCGTCGGTGGATTTTGCTTTTGCCGCATCTTCGGTCAGCCCCACGCCAAGCGCCGGATAACCGGTGAGTGCGCCAATATTGCCCATCGTATCAAGCAGCGTGGTTAACTGAACCGGTTGCGGTTGCGGCTGAACCACAAGCAACGTCTGGGATAAATCCGCCAGGCGGCTGAACGGGAAACCGGCGTTGGCGAAGGCGCGCAAGTCAGGCATCGCCATGAAATGGCGGTAACCGGAGAAGTCGATAGTGGAGCTGTCATCTATCACCACATGATTTGGCACGGTGTTATAGGTTTCACAGCGCCCTTCGGTGCCGCTCGCCAGCAGCGAGGTGTAGTCAAAATCGAAGCGCATCTGGTTAACCGCACCCAGTTTCAGCGCGGGAATATTCAGGTCTTTGCTGCCATCCAGCAGCCCCTGTAACAGGGACAGATGCAGTAATTGTGAATCCTCATCGTGTCCGGTTTTCAGGGTCAGATCCTGCACAAACTGGTTATTCAGGCTGATGCTCAGGCGAGAAGTGTTTTTCAGCTGTGGCGAGGTATAACGGTACTTCAGCCGCATATCGATACCGGAGCTGTTAATCAGGAACAGATCCGGCGGCAGATTAATGTTGAGCGTGATCGGATTCGGCTGGATGCCGTCAGACTGTAACTGTTCCGCATACTGTTTCAGTTCGCCAAAATTCATCGGGCGATCGGTACGCACCCAGTTTGGCGCGTCATACGGCTGGCGTGGCTGGATCCTGTCCACTTTATCGACGCCGATCGTTTCGCCACGAAACAGGATATTCCCCTGCGCAATGCCTTTTACTGCCGTCAGTAAGTCCTGATCATCACGACCGAGGATCAGCAGCATTTTGATGTACGGATTATCCGGGCGGCTGATCATCTGCACCACCGGCCCTTTCACCGGCGGCAATTCGTTGAGGAAATCAGGGCGTTTGCCATTGGTTGCAAACACCACCGCGTGGCTGTCCGGCAACTGGTTATACAACGTCGGGAAGGATTGCCCGCGCCACTGGGCTTTGGTACCGAACCAGGAGGCCAGAATCGCCGCTGCCTGTTGCTGGCCGGCATCCGGAGACGTGGCAAAGACCATCGGCAGGCTCAGCGGACGACTGTCGCGCGCATCAAAGAACGGTACCGGGAAATGTGCCAGATCGTTGCTCAGCGGCAGTTTCTGATATTGCAGGCTAAGCGAACTGCCCTTGCCGATTTCCAGCCACAGGGTGGTGTTCGCCGGGTTTTCACAGACGTTCTGGTAGTGACCAATAAACTCCAGACGGATGCGGTTGAAGTCGGTGACATAACGCGGGTCAATGGTCATCTGCAGGTGATTTTTCTTGCCGAGCTGGTCTTTATCAATCACTTCAACGCCCATCAGTTGGTCGTTGAGATACACCTTAAGATGCGACTGAACCGGGATCAGCGATGGCGACGGCGTGAACTCGAGATTCAGTGTGGCCTGTGTCACCACTTCGTCACTGCGCACACCGAACTCAATCTGTCCGTTCGGCTGAATACCGCGCAAGGTGATGGCACCCGGCCGCGGTGCCACATCGGCAAAAGGTAATGTCACGCTGCGCACCGGCGCACCCGGAATAATCATCGGGTTTACCGCAGGCGCCACCATCGGCAGGGTCACTTCAGGCGCAGGCGTGGCGTTGCCCGGTACAACCGGTGCAGGCGTCTGTTCACTGAAGGCCGGAGCCACAGAACCCAACGCCAATGTCATCAAGGCAGATGCCATAAAAGTGGTTAACGGAAGTCTTTTCATTGTTTTGTCATCATCAGGTTGTATTCATCAGGCTGAACGGCAAGCGGCGGATTACGCGGAGCGAAAGACAGCAGCCAGCGGCCAAACGTTCGGGTTCCGGACGCCAGCGGACGGTAGCGTTGCGGGGCGATGTCCAGCATCCGCAGATAGCCACGGATCCCCAACCCCAGCACCTCACGCAGGCTTTCCATCGGTTTGTCTTCAGGGAAGTTGTCTTCGCGTAATACCCAACTGTCGGCCCGGGCAAACGTACATTGGATGAAATCGATATGTTGTTGGGTGGTTAATGGCAGTAACTGCATGCCGATGCTTTCACCAAACACGCGGCTGATCTGCATCGGGAAGGTATATTCCTGTTGTCCACGGTGAAGCAGTAACGTGACGTTGTCACCGGCATGAAACTGGCTTGCGCTCTGGGTTTCCAGTCCGACACCGTTGTCGGAGTAGTCCTGAATGGTGCAGACATAAATGTGTCCGTCGGGTTTTAACAGTGACGCGGGCATTCTGGCTTCTACACGATGTGCCTGACGCACCTGTTTGGATTCGAACGCCACGGCAATCGCCCCGCCCAGAATAATCATGTTGTAAATCACCCACGCCATACTCACCAGCACCGTCAGGATTTCATCCGGGCGGCCATAAACAATGCGGTAAGCACCGAAGAATAAACCGGCCAGATTGAGCAACATCAGGATCTGATACGGGCGGCTGATTTTCCAGTCAACGTAAGCGTGCTTATTCAGGCCGCCTTTGGCCGTGACGTTGAAAGCCCCGGCATGCGGATTAAACAACGCCACGGTGGTTGGCCTGGCGATATACCAGGCCAGCACGGTTTCGTAGATTTCATTCCAGAACGAATGGCGGTATTTGCCCTGTACGCGGGAATTGGTCAGGCTGGCATGGATCATGTGCGGCAAGACATACAGTGCGATGGCAACGGCCGGTGCATAAATGATGTAAGCATGCAGCAGCAGAAACGCCAGGGGCGCTGTGAGGAAGATCAGGCGCGGAATACCGGCCAGAAAATGCAACATGGCGTTGGCGTAACACAACCGTTGCGCCAGCTTCAGCCCTTTACCAAACATCGGATTGTCGAGGCGGAATATCTGTACCATGCCGCGCGCCCAGCGGATCCGCTGGCTGATGTGAGCAGAGAGGCTTTCTGTCGCCAGCCCCGCCGCCTGCGGAATACGAATATACGCCGACGTGTAACCGTGGCGGTGCATCCGCAGAGACGTGTGCGCATCTTCAGTGACCGTTTCTACGGCGATACCGCCGATTTCATCAAGCACATCGCGGCGCAATACGGCGCAGGATCCACAGAAGAAACTGGCATCCCACAGGTCGTTGCCGTCCTGCACCAGTCCGTAAAACAGTTCGCCTTCGTTTGGCGTGCGGCGCATACGGCCCAGATTACGTTCGAACGGATCGGGCGAGAAAAAGTGGTGCGGCGTTTGCAACATGCTGAGTTTTTTATCTTTAAAGAACCAGCCGACCGTCAGTTGCAGGAAAGAACGGGTCGGCACGTGGTCGCAGTCAAAAATCGCCACAAGCTGGCTTTTCGCCTGTTTCAGTGCGTTATTGATGTTGCCCGCTTTGGCATTTTCACGCGTTTCACGGGCGATGTATTTCACACCAATTTCATGGGCAAAATCGGCGAATTCCTGCCGGTTGCCGTCATCAAGCAGATAAATGGTCAGTTTGTCCCGGGGCCAGTCGAGACCCAGCGCGGCGTACAGCGTCGGTTTCACGACGCTGAGATCTTCGTTATACGTCGGGATCAGCAGATCCACCGTCGGCCACGTCGAGACATCCGCAGGCATCGGCACCGGTTTACGGTTGAGCGGCCAGAGGGTCTGGATATAGCCCAGCACCAGCACCGTCCAGGAATAGGTTTCGGCACCTAACAGAAGCAGGCCGCAAATCAGACTCAGCGGATCTTCCCAGTTCAGCGTTGAGGTGTAGCGCCACCATAAATAACGGCAGGAAATGGTCAGCGACAACACGATCATCATCAGCGCCGGGAAGCGGCCCGGAATACGGCGAATAATCATCGCAATGCTCCACAGCAGCACCACGAAGACGAACTGTGCGATGTAACTAAAAGGCTGAGAAATACAGAACATCGCCAGGGTGAGCGCCACCAGTGCGGTCATCCAGACCAGAATACGTTTACCGAGACGGCTCATTTTGCCGATACGGCGCGTGACCTTAATTTCCAGCGGACTGTGTGTGACCTGTTCAGGCAATAATTCGAGCCACAAATGGACTTTTTTGCGCAACTGCTGTGGCCAGCGGGTGTGAATCACACGTCCGCGCCGGCTTTCAGCAGGCAGGATGATCAGCAACCACAGGCTTTGCACGATATAGCGCAGCGGATCGGCCAGACGCGGGCGCGACGGCGAAATCTGCGGATACCAGCGGGTGCGTTGTGCTTTAACACGCTGCCAGACTGGGGATTCAAAACGCAAAAACAGCCAGCTAAGCGCCACGCAGAAAATCATTACGCCAGCGGCGGTCCGTGAGGAGTGGCTGGCGCGATAGTACCGGTAGCGGTTTTGTAATTCGAAAACTACCGGCGGCACCAGAAACAGGTTGAGCACGCGGTTCATTTTTCCGGACTCCACCCCATTGTCTGGCTATGCACATCCCCTGAATGGCGCAAATGCAGCAGGAACCAGTTCGCCAGCGTGTTAATTTCGCGACTGATTTTACTGTTACTATTCCATTCCCCTGCCGGTTGTTTCGCCGCCAGTGACTCCGCCATGGCTTCGTCGCGGTGTAAAATCACCGGAATCAAAACGGGTAAAGTTTCCTGCCATAACAGCAAAATATCCTGCTGTAACTGACTGGAAGGAATGAACTGATTGAGCAGATAGCGCCCGTTGGCTGGCAGCACATACTGATGTAAACGGGTGTGTGACTGGGTATCGGCGTGGAGAAGCACTACCGTACTGTCGGCAATTTTTTGCGCGGTAAGCGGATCGGCTGCCGGAGAGTCGATCAGGATCCAGTCATATACGCCGGTATTTTTAAGCTGAGTGATCGCCTTTTGCCAGTCAAAATCCGGCTGACTGGCGTCGCCGGTCGTGGCATGCCCGTAAGGCAGGAAATCAAGATGAGAGTGGTAACGCAGTGCGGAGTTTTGCCACGGCTCTCCTGTATTGTGCGCATAGCGCCATCCGCGAGCCTGAGCGAAAGGCATACCAAAGTGCAATCGCAGTAAGTTTTCCGGTGAAAAGTCGATGACCAGAACCTTTTCATTTAATTGCGCAAGACCCCAGGCCAGCGCAGCCGTGACTGAAGTGGTGCCCGTACCGCCACGAATTCCCTGTAAGGCAATGACAGCCATATTATTTTTTCTCCGCGCCGCGTTCACCGTATTGCGCCAGCTCAGCCAGTAGCGGCCAGCGGGACATTAGTTGCGGAATCTTTTCTTTACGGGCTATATCGACATAATTTAATTCTGACAAAGAAAAAAGGTGACTCAGTGCAAAGAAATCATCATCTTTCGTCGGTTCGGATTCCTCCGGGTCTACAATATTGGCTCCCACCGATTCTTTCTCCCCGCTTCAATCTAAATACTGATACCACGACAGCCAAAATGCGCTTACCTGTCTGGGCTTTTTAGTATCAAACATTATTGTGAAGTATTATGATTATTTAATGTAGCAATGATAGAATTTATTATACTCACATTTCTCAGTGTGTCCCAAGCAGACTTTTAATCAAAAACGATACAAGCAGATTAACTATATGGCACTCTCCTTTTCATTGGGCATGAAGCAATTCTGGAATGGATTAGCCCGGATGCAGGCTCAGGGGCTTTACTGGGTTAACACCGAAAGTCAGGAAGCCGCTTATCATCTTTGCGGACAAACGGTTGAGGCTCAGCAAGGTGAAGTTCCGGTCAACGTTTTTTTCCCACAGCACAATTTAATTTGCACTGCACAAGAAAACAGGCTATCTGACGATGATATCCTTCTCACTTATTTAAAAAAATATCAGAAAAAAACGTTTTATTACCTGTTAGCGAATGGGAAGAAAGCATTTCTCTCTCTTGCAGCGGATATTAATCGTTTGCCTGCTCACTCAGCCTCATTAATGATTCTATTACTTCCGGTCAGTACCTGGCAGGCAGTAAATGATAAACAATGGGTCCGCTGGCTGAGTGAAATGAGCGCATGTGTCAATAATAAAGGTGCAACTATCCTTATTATCTGCTATGGAGCCGGTATTAATGCGGTTAAAACTCAGCTTCATTTATACCATCGCAATATATGCGGTCTTGCGGATTTGAAAACAGATGTTGAACCGAACCAGTGGGGCGTTTCCTGGTGGCATGACAATTTGGGGGCAGAAGCTAATACGCTTTATCCACTGACGCGCCGCCTGACCGGCTGGGAAATTCAAAAGAACGCCTCTGCCGCTGTTTCCGAACAAACCGGCGATGATCAGTGGATGCTGCTGGCCGAACGCTCAGTGCTTGAAGGCGCACCTGCACTTTCAGAACGCTGGTTCCTGTTCGATGATAATGAGGCGCTGAGCGAGCGCGCGGCACATGCGCGATCGGCGACGGTCATTTTCGCCCTCACCGGTAATGACGAAGTGGAAGTGCTGGCCCGTCAGGTTCATCGTTTACGCATGCAGCGTGGCAATGGTTTAAAAATTGTCGTGCGCGAAATGAATTCTTCTTTGCGCTATGTCGATCAGCGTCTGCTCCAGGCCTGTGGTGCGAATCTGGTTGTGCCACAAGCAGCGCGCCTCTCCAACTTTCTGACCTTGCTCGATGACCTGCAAAATCTCACTTATACCCGCCATGTGCCGGATGATATCGGGCTGCTGCTCGACAGCCGCCTGCCCACGCATCATAAGGGTTATCTGCCACTGCCGGTTTTCTGCGAAGTCATGCACGATATCTGGAATCACGCCGCGCTGGCGACGGAATCCCGGGGCATTTTAATTTCGCTGCGCCCTGCCGCCGGGATCAGCCCGCAGCAGGCGATGTCTTTGTGTTCGCTGCGCCGCGACGGCGATATTCTGACCGTTACCGGACGTCATCTGTATCTTTTCCTGTCGAACTGTCAGGTCAGCGACGTCGAAAATGTGCTGGCGTTTCTGTTTAATCTGCCGGTCAAAGAAGTGTTCACCAGCCAGACGTTCTGGAGTCAGGAGCTGGATATCCGCACGGAAGTTTTGCGTCTGGCCGCCAGGCCGCCGATGGCAAATCCGGTGTCTGAAGCGCAGCCTTTTGTGGCGCATAAAACTGAACCTTTAAAACGTGCCCAGGTTCATCAGCCCGTTCCCATCACGCTGGCCGTGAGCGATACGCCAGTTATTCAGGCGCAGGAGTAAAAGAGATGGATATTCAGGATATTATCGAAATCTTTATTCTGGCGGCGGTGATTTTTATCCCGCTGGGATATGCCCTGCGTAGCCGTTTGCCGCGCTGGAAAAACCGCTTTGCGACGCGATTTCTGTCGCCGCGTTATTTAACCCCCATGACCATCAGCAGCATCAATAAGAACCGCAAACGCTCCGCTACTTTGCCTGAAACTTCTGCGGCTACAGGAAAATCCAAAACTTCACTATGAACGAATCGCAATCTTCTTCGCCGCGTTTGCGGATCTGGCAATCCTGGCGCGGCCTCGGTGCCTGGAACTATTATTTTTTACTCAAATTTGTTCTGCTTTCACAGGGTTATCTGAATTTTGATGCCCTGAGCAATGTCGTCTTTGCCGCCGTGTTGCTATTCCCGTTACGTTCGCTGCGCCTGCACCGCTGGAGACAGTGGATTGCCCTGCCTTTCGGGCTGGCGTTGCTGTATCACGATACCTGGCTGCCCGGCTGGCGTTCAATTGTCAATCAGGGGGCGGACGTAGCAGGCTTCAGTTTCAGTTATCTGCTCGAACTGGCCGATCGCTTTATCAACTGGCAGTGGATTGCCATCGGTTTCGCTTTGCTGGTCGGTTATCTGTTTATATCCCAGTGGATCCGGCTGACCACGTTTACCGTCATTGCGCTGCTGTGGCTTAACCTCAGCGGGCTGATCACACCGTTTTTCGCACATTCGCCGCCACCGGCTATCGCCCAAAATGCCGTAACGACACCAGTGACCGTTGCGCCATCAGCCACTGATAACACCGTGAACGGCCCGCCAACCAATGCCAACCTGAACGCTTATTTAGAGCAGTTCTACCAAAACGAACGGCGTAAGGCGACGAAGTTCCCCGACGCACTTCCTGCCGATGCACAGCCGTTTGACCTGCTGGTGATCAACATCTGTTCGCTGGCCTGGTCAGATCTGGACGCCGTGAATCTTTCGAATTCACCGCTGTGGTCGCGTTTTGATTTTGTGTTCAGCAATTTCAATTCAGCCACAGCCTACAGCGGCCCGGCATCCATCCGTCTGCTGCGCGCCAGTTGCGGTCAGACATCGCATCATGATTTGTATCAGCCTGCCGGTCAGCAGTGTTATCTGTTTGACGATCTCGCGCGTCTGGGCTTCACGCCTCAGCTGGCAATGGACCATACGGGTGTGTTCGGTAATTACATCGGTAACCTGCGTGATGATGCTGACATGAAAGTTCCGCTGATGTCCCAGGCCGGTCTGGGTTATGAGCTGACGTCCTTTGATGGCTCACCGATTTTCAACGACGGACAACTGTTCTCCCGCTGGCTGGAGAATCAGGAGAAAGCCGGTACCGCACGCACCGCAACCTTCTTTAACCTGATTCCGCTGCATGACGGCAACCGTTACGTGGGCAGCAATAAGGGCGCTGATTATCATAACCGTGCGCAAACTCTGCTGAATCAGCTGAATATCTTTATGGATCAGCTGGATAAATCCGGCCGCAAAGTGATGCTGGTGGTGGTGCCTGAACACGGCGCCGCGCTGGTGGGCGACAAGATGCAAATCTCGGGTCTGCGTGATATCCCGAGTCCGGGCATTACCCACATTCCTGTCGGGGTGAAATTCTTTGGGATGCAGGCACCGCACGCGCCATCACCAATGAAAATTGACGGCCAGAGCAGCTATCAGGCGATTTCAGAAATGGTCGCCCGCGCAGTCGATGGCAAAGTGTTTACCAGCCCGACGATGGACTGGAAAACCTTCGGTTCGAACCTGCCACAAACGCCGCTGGTATCTGAAAATGAGAACTCAGTGGTGATGGAATATCAGGGGAAAATCTATATTCGCCTGAATGGCGGGGGATGGGTGCCGTATCCGAGCTGAATGAAACCGGTAAGCAAGGTTTTGGTTTGCTCCTCCCCCTGCGAAGGGGGAGGACGGGAGGGGGTTTTAAGGGCTAGAACCGGGTAAGAGTAAACCTCAGGTTTAGATTTTGACCTTAATACCCCACCCCAACCCTCCCCTTCGCAGGGGAGGGAGTTGTCCGTCTTTCTGCATTTATTCCGCAAATAACTGGTCATACACATGCTGTAAATGCCGGCTCATTCTTGCCTTCGCCCCTGCGCCATCCTGCGCCAGAATCGCGTCTAAAATCCCCTGATGATCGGCATTCATTTCACGGGCAAAATCCACTTCGGTGTAATGACTCTCCAGACGCATAAACCGACGTGAACGACGTTTATCCCACAAATATCCCATCATATCGTGCAGCACTTCGTTGCCGGTCATTTCGCTGATCATCATATGGAAACGGCGGTCAGCTTCGAGAAAAGCGTCGTTATTAGCATTCAGTTCGTTTAATTCCCGGGCGATAGCTCTCAGTTTTTCACGCTGTTCGTCGGTGCCGTTAATCGCCGCCAGTTCTGCTGTCATAGATTCATAAACCTGACGCGCTTTCACCAGCGATTGCAGGCTGAATTCCTCTTCGGTACTTACCGTTTGCACCGCAGGTGTGGCCTGCGGCAACGGGTCGCTGACGTACACGCCGTTGCCGGTACGGATTTCCACCCAGCCGGTGATCTCCAGCGCAATCAATGCCTCACGGATAGATGAACGACTGACGCCAAGTTGTTTAGACAAATCCCGTTCAGACGGGATCATCGCGCCCGGGGCAAACTGTCCGGTATTAATGCAGTTAATCAATACATTAGAAATCTGGCGATACAGCCGTTCAACTTTAAGGGTGGGTAATGCCATTATTTTCTCCGTGTTCATGCTGAATCCCAGATCTGTTATCCCGGTCACATTAATGTTCGGTTTGATGCTGAATCATATGTCGGTCTGATGGCCTGACCAGCAGACCACCTGACCACCTGACCAGACCGCGCATTAAGATTGAACTTATCACCGGCCCTGCGTCAACTACATTCAGACAGTCAGTTAACAATTTTAAGGAAAACACATGGAACAGACATGGCGTTGGTACGGCCCGAACGATCCGGTTTCACTTGATGATGTGCGTCAGGCTGGCGCAACCGGCGTGGTTACCGCCCTGCACCATATTCCTAACGGTGAAGTCTGGCCGGTAGAAGAGATAAAGAAACGTAAGGCGATAATTGAAGCCAAAGGTCTGGTGTGGTCCGTAGTGGAAAGCATTCCGGTGCATGAGGAAATCAAAACCCGCAGCGGAGATGTTGAAAAGCACATTGCTAACTATCAGCAATCTATCCGTAATCTGGCGGAATGCGGCATCTATACGGTCTGCTATAACTTCATGCCGGTTCTCGACTGGACACGCACGGACCTCGGCTATCTGCTGCCGGACGGTTCACGCGCCCTGCGCTTTGACCATATCGCATTTGCGGCCTTTGAATTGCATCTGCTGAAACGCGAAGGCGCGACGTCTTATTACAGCGCGGATGAGCAAAAACAGGCAGCCGAATACTTTGCGGCGATGACGCAGGCGGAGAAAGATCAGCTGGTGTCTAACATCATTGCCGGTTTACCGGGTGCGGAAGAAGGCTACACGCTGGATCAGTTCCGTGCGCGTCTGGCGACTTACGACGGTATCGACAAAGCCAAACTGCGCGAAAACATGGCGCATTTCCTGCGCAGCATTGTGCCGGTTGCCGAGCAATGCGGTTTAAGTCTGGCAGTTCACCCGGACGATCCACCGCGCCCTATTCTCGGCCTGCCGCGTATTATCTCCACCATTGAAGATATGCAGTGGTTGAAAGAAACGGTCGACAGTATCCACAACGGTTTTTGCTTCTGCACCGGTTCTTACGGCGTGCGTGAAGATAATGACCTGGTGAAAATGATGACCACTTACGCCGACCGCGTGCACTTCATCCATCTGCGCGCCACCCAGCGCGAAGACGTGCCGGAAAGCTTCCATGAAGCCGATCATTTAGATGGTGATGTGGATATGGTGGCGGTTATCAAAGCGATTCTGACGGAAGAACAAACACGTCGCCGCGCTGGCAATCTGCGCGCTATCCCGATGCGTCCGGATCACGGCCATCAGATGCTGGATGATTTGCATAAGAAAACCAATCCGGGGTATTCGGCGATTGGACGTCTGCGGGGACTGGCAGAACTGCGGGGTGTGGAGCGGGCTTTGAAACAGAGTTTTTTTAATCAATAATTTTGCACCTCCCCCTGCGAAGGGGGAGGACGGGAGGGGGTTTTAAAGGCTAACACCTATACCAAAGCAAACTTCAACTTATTTATTTGACCTTAATACCCCACCCCAACCCTCCCCTTCGCAGGGGAGGGAGCAGTTCAGTGCTTTGACTTTCCCCTGCTATGGGAGAAGAGCAAGGCAAAAACTCAAAAATGATACGCCACGGCATTTTCATGCTCAGGCCACGGATGTGATTTATACGGCTTGGCCGGATAGTTAATCTCCACACTCCGGCGGCGGAAATCACTCGGGCTGACCCCCACCCGTTTACGGAAGACTCGCGAGAAATACAACTGATCGTCATACCCCACCACACGACCAATCGTCGCGATGGATTCCTGCGTCGTCTGTAATAAAAGTTTGGCGCGGATCACCCGCTGATCTTCGCGCCAGCGCAGGATGTTGATCCCGACCTGTTCGCGGAATAAATGCGCCAGCCGCGATGGTGAGAGGCAAACATGGCGCGCGACTTCATCGATACGCAGCTCACCCGCCAGATTGCCGGTAATAAACTGGCAGGCTTCGATGACACGTGGGTCCATGATTTTCTGCGGACTCTGCGGATCTTCTTCCATGGCTCGCAGCAACAGACGTTCCAGCAGATTCATCCCCAGCTCTTCGCAAAAACGTCGCCCCGATTTTTGCGTTTGTTCGATGTTGGCAAACAGACGGTCAAATTCCAGCAACAAGGTATTATTCGGTAAAGAAAGACGCCCGACATCGCGGGTTTTGGTGTGCCATTCCAGCCAGTCTGCCCAGTAGGCGCGCGGGCGGAAATACACCCAGCGATGATACCAGGAGTCGGCGTTGGCAGAACGACTGTAAAGATGGCGGGCTTTCGGTGGGAATAACAGCAGATCACCGGGATTGCAGTAGAACGTGTCTTCGCCGTCGAAGACTTTACCCTGCCCCTTCACCGTCAAATTAAGAATGTAGCCTTTCATTCCACCCGGACGGTCGATGGCGAAATCCAGTGGCCCGTCAGCAAGGATAGGTGTCATACCGGCGACCAGATAGGCATTGAAACTGTAACCCGGTAACAGCGGATTTTGCTGCTGATCCTGAATCATACGGTGATACATCGAACCTCCTGAAACTTCACTGGACTATGGACTTTTCATCTATTCTAATCGGCAGTGAAAACGCTGCCAGTAAAGGTTGCTAAATTGTGAACAACCACGCGTTTTTTCGGCATTTAACCCGTAATAGCGTTAAATGCCGCGTGATGATTGCGTGAAAGCGTTATCACAAAACCAGATTAAACGGTCTTTTTCGCTTTCTGTTTGTAGCGGTCGAAGATAACTGCCGCCAGCAGGATCAAGCCACGAACCACATATTGCGAGAACGGAGAAATGTTCAGCAGGTTCATGGCATTTTCCACGGTACCCAGAATGAGGATCCCGGAAACCACATAGGAAATTTTACCGATACCGCCTTTCAGGGAAACGCCACCCAATACGCAGGCAGAGATAACGATCAACTCGAAGCCCAGTGAGGTCATCGGCTGGCCGCTGGTCATACGTGACGCCAGAATGATCCCCGCCGCCGCTGATACCAGCCCGGACAGCACGAAGATGATGATTTTCGTACGCACCACCGGCACACCGGCCAGACGCGCCGCATCTTCATTACCGCCAATCGCCAGCGTGTTACGCCCGAAGGTGGTTTTGTTCAGCAACAGACCAAAGATGATCAGACAGCCGACCGTCAGCCAGATAGGTGCAGGCAGCCCCAGCCAGTTGGCATAACCGAGGGTGAAGAAACGTTCGTCTTCGATGCCCACCGCTTTACCGTCAGAAATGATGTACGCAAGACCGCGCACAATCTGCATAGTGGCAAGCGTGGTGATCAGCGCATTGATTTTCAGACGGGCGATAACAAAACCGTTGAGCAAACCGGTCAGCATCCCGAGCAGTAAACCGGCAGCAACGCCGATCCACAGGCTTTCGGTCATGTTGATCACCACGGCGGTGGTAACGCCCGCACAGGCAATCACCGATGCAACAGACAGATCGAAGTCACCGGAAGCCAGACAGAACAGCATCCCGCAGGCCACCATGCCGGACATCGAAATCGCCAGCCCCAACCCTTTCATGTTGATGAAAGAACTGAAGTTTGGCACGAAAATGGTACAGGCGATAAACAGCACGGCGAACACCACTAACATGCCGTAACTGTCCCAGATACGCATCAGACCCTGGCCGCCGCGTGAGGCTGCTGAAGGTTGATCCGGTTTGGCTGAATTGGTTGTCATACTCGACATAATATTTTTGCTCCTCAGTCAGGCAGCGTCATGGGCAGAATCAAGAACTGGCGTGCGCAACATAGCGAGACCCAGCGCTTTTTCTTCGGTGGCGTCGTCATGCAACAGTTCGCCGGAGATTGCGCCTTCGCGCATCACCACCACCCTGTCGGCCAGACCCAGCACTTCCGGTAAATCACTGGACGCAAACAGCACCGCAATGCCTTGTTTTGCCAGTGAATAAATCACATTATAAATTTCATGCTTGGCGCCAACGTCGATACCCCGCGTTGGTTCATCCAGCAAAATGACTTTCATTTCTTCCGACAACCAGCGGCCCAGAATGGCTTTTTGCTGATTGCCCCCTGAAAGGTTCATGATCAGTTGCTGGTCGCTGGGGGTTTTGATATTCAGCGCATCGATATGTTTACGCGCATTTTTCGCTTCCCAGGCGTTGTTGATCAGGCACCCTGCCTTCACCGTTTTGCGACGGGCGCTGATGTTGATGTTGTCGCGCACCGAGTGCACAGGAATAATGCCGTCAGCTTTGCGGTCTTCCGGACACAACATGATGCCCTGGCGGATCGCATCTGCCGGTTTACGAATATTCAGCGCTACACCGTCCAGCCGGACGGTACCGCCGGTAATACGCGTACCACCAAATAATCCTTTCATCAGCTCACTGCGCCCTGCACCCACCAGCCCGAACAGGCCGACGATTTCGCCCTGACGTACCGTCAGGCTGACCGGCGTTCTCACGCCCGGTGCTTTCACCTCATCCAGTTCAAGGCGAATTTCGCCGTGCGGACGCGGCGCGTAACCGTAAATGTCATCGAGATTACGGCCAACCATCGCCTGCACCAGCTTGCTGTTATCCACCTGTGTCATGTCGTCAAAGGTGCGAACGTAACGTCCGTCTTTGAAAACGGTGACGGCGTCACTTAATGCAAAGATCTCTTCCATACGGTGTGAGACATATAAAATCACACGCCCTTCCGCCCGTAACTCACGGATAACACGGAACAATTTTTCAATTTCGCGTGCAGAAAGCGAACTGGTAGGTTCATCGAATGCAATAATTTTGGCATTGCGCGCCAGCGCCTTGGCAATTTCCACCATCTGCCACTGGCCGATGGAGAGATATTTCAGCGGTGTATCGGGGTCGATATCCAGCCCGAGATGTTCAAGCTGAAGTTTGGCTTCGTAACGCAGCAATTTACGGTTTACAAAACCGTGTTTGCTCGGCAACTGCCCGAGATAAATGTTCTCTGCTACCGTCATTTCCGGCACCAGATGGAGTTCCTGATAAATGATCGCCACACCGGCATCGAGCGCATCCGTGGTATGGCTGAACGCGACCGGCTGGCCTTTGATATGAATATTGCCCTGGGAAGGCTGATAGTTCCCGCTGAGGATCTTCAGCAGGGTGGATTTCCCCGCTCCGTTTTCGCCCATCAGCGCATGAATTTGTCCGGCGTAACAATTGAATGAAATACCGTCCAGCGCTTTCACGCCCGGAAAAGTTTTGCCAATGTCATGGAATTCCAGATACGGCCTGGCCGCATCAAACTCCGTCAGTGACGGTGTCAGCAAAGGCGTCTTATTATCGAAAGATTGCTGAGTCATAGTGGCTACCTGGAAGTTGAGTAAGTATGGATGCACGCCACTGCAAAGCAGAAAACAGTTCAAACTATTTAAAACTGTCGTCCGTTCTGCAGCAGCGTCTCTCCCCTTCATACTTCAAGTCGCAGATGCGTTGGCTACGCTTACTCACCCGAATCACTTACTTATGTAAGCTCATCGGGACTCGCTCACTTGCCGCCTTCCTGCAACTCGAATTATTTAGGGGTATTGCTTGTTTCAACCACATCTGAAGATCACATAAGACCTTTTTTCTTCAGCTCTTCTTTGAAGTTGTCGCGGGTAATCAGGACAACATCCGTCACTTCGGTAAATTTCGGTGGTTCAACGCCTTTGGTAACCCATTCATTCAGCATCTGAATACTTTTGTAACCGTGGATATCCGGGCTAGGTAACAGGGAACCGTAGAAGCCAGTCTGGGCGCTTTTTGACAACTCATTCACTGCATCCACACCGTTGATGCCGATGCCGATCACGTTAGCCGCTTTAAAGCCCTGACCTTCGGTTGCACGCACGCCACCCAATACGGTGTTGTCGTTCATGCCGATGATCAGCCAGTTTTTCACTTCAGGATGTTGCACCAGCAGGGAGTTACCGGCATCCAGTGCGCCCGGGATGTCGTTAGATTTAGTCGGGACTTTGTAGATTTGTTTTTCCGGGAAACCGGCAGCTTTCAGTGCCTCCATTGAACCGGAGGTGCGGCGGCGCGCCGTATCGAGTTCATCGGCAGTAATGGCCATCACGCCGGTATCAGCGACTTTCCAGCCACGTTTTTGCATTTCTTTGTACAGTTCCTGCCCCTGACGTTCGCCGATTTTGGTCGCTGCCATCATGACTAATGGCACTTCTTCCATTGGCTTGCCTTTGGCATTCACAAACTGGTCATCCACCTGGATCACTTTCATGTCATAGCTGCGCGCTTTCGCCATGATGGCAGGGCCGAGACGCGGATCCGGCGTACAGATGACAAAACCTTTCGCGCCGTTGGCCGCCAGGCTGTCGATTGCATTCAACGTTTTTTCACCATCCGGCACGGCGATTTTAATGACGTCGAAGTGGAGATCCTTACCGGCTTTATCTGCGAACCGCCATTCAGTCTGGAACCACGGCTCTTCCGGCTGTTTAACCAGGAAGCCCAGCTTCGGATTCTCGGCTGCCATAGCTGAATGTGACATAAGGGCAGCTAACCCGACCGCCGCTAATGCCTTAGTGAATTTATGCATGATGTTCTCCGACTTTTATTGTTGTTTTTCACAATCACAGTCTTAAATCTGGTGGTTTGCCGCAATCGTGAAAACGTTATCAGTAGCGTAAAGAAACAAAGTGAAAGTGCGGCGAAGTCCAGTTTATAGAGGATTTGCGTCACACTCTCTTGTAAGACGGGTTAAGTTTTAGCGGTAATTTTGCAGCGGAATGTAGAGCGCTATCACACGGCGGGAAAACAGCAGGTTTGTGCATAGATATAGCGATTTTAGCCAAACGCTAACATTTGACCAACCTCACAGAAACATCATTGGGAGCAGATTTGTGCATACTTCCAGCTAACGCCTCCTCACTCACTTTTTTGCATCCTCCTACTGTTAGAGCAATTCGATTCGCCGCCGTAATGACTACGGCAAACCTGAAGGAGTGAGAAAGAATGACGCAAGGTGCGATTGCTCTTGGTCTTGATTTTGGCAGCGATTCCGTCCGTGCCCTGGCTGTGGATTGTCAGACCGGTGCCGAGATGGAAACCGATGTGGTTTATTATCCGCGCTGGAATGAAGGTCGCTATTGTGATGCGGCAATAAATCAGTTCCGCCATCACCCGCTCGACTATATAGAGGCAATGGAACAGGCGATTAAAAACGTAGTGCAACGTCTGGGCAGCGAGCGTGCTGCGCGCGTGGTGGGTATCGGCGTCGATTCCACCGGCTCAACCCCCGCTCCTGTCGATGAGGAAGGCAACATTCTGGCGCTGAAAGCGGAATTTGCCGAAAACCCGAACGCCATGTTTGTGCTCTGGAAAGATCACACGGCAATAGAAGAAGCGGAAGAGATCAACCGTCTGTGTCGCAGCGGCGATTTCCCCGACTATTCCCGCTATATCGGCGGCGTTTATTCCTCAGAATGGTTCTGGGCGAAAATCCTGCACGTTTCCCGTGCTGATGCTGCGGTTAAACAAGCAGCCGCGTCATGGGTTGAATTGTGCGACTGGGTGCCCGCCCTGCTTTCCGGCACCACCGCGCCGGACAAAGTGGTGCGCGGACGTTGCAGCGCCGGACACAAAATGCTCTGGCATCCGTCATGGGGCGGCCYGCCACCAAAAGCGTTCTTTGCCGCCCTCGATCCGCTGCTGGTTGAACATCTGCCCTATCCGCTGTTTACCGACACCGTCACCGCCGAACAGGCTGTTGGCACACTGACACCTGAATGGGCAGAACGTCTTGGCTTACCCGCCAGTGTGGTGCTTTCGGGCGGCGCATTCGACTGCCATATGGGGGCAGTCGGCGCGGGCGCACAGCCTTATACGCTGGTCAAAGTGATCGGCACCTCCACCTGCGACATCCTGATCGCCGATAAAGAACGCGTAAACGACCGTGCTATCGCCGGGATCTGCGGACAGGTGGAAGGCAGCGTCGTGCCGGACATGATCGGGATGGAAGCCGGACAATCCGCTTTCGGCGACATGTACGCCTGGTTCAGCCGTCTGCTGAGCTGGCCGCTGATTCAGGCCGCCAAAGCCCATCCGGAAATGGCACCGCAACTGACCAGCCTGCAAAAAAATCTGCTGACCGATCTCACTGTGGCCTGGGCCGCTCATCCGAAACTGGATCATCTGCCGCTGGTGCTCGACTGGTTTAACGGCCGCCGTACACCGTTTGCCAACCAGCGCCTGAAAGGTGTCATTACCGATATCAATCTGGGCACCGAAGCACCTGAACTGTTCGGCGGCTTTATCGCAGCGACCGCTTTTGGCGCGCGCGCCATCATGGAATGTTTCGAACAGCAGGATATTCCGGTAGAAAACGTGCTGACGCTCGGGGGCATCGCGCGTAAATCGCCGGTCATCATGCAGGTTTGCGCCGATGTGATGAACCGTCCGTTGCAAATTGTTGCTTCCGATCAGTGCTGCGCCCTGGGTGCCGCGATTTTCGCCGCCGTCGCTGCCGGGGAGTTCAAAGATGTTCCTGYCGCACAGGAAAAAATGGCCTGCAGCATCGAACGTACGCTGACGCCGGATCCGCAGCGCGTCGCGCAGTATCAGCGCCTGTACGAACGTTATCAGCAATGGTGTGCCACGACTGAACCGCTGTTTGCAGCGAAACCGGCGCATTAACCCGTATTTCATCTATCCGATATTCAGGAGTAATAAATGGACGCGTTTAAACATCTCGAAGTGTGGTTCGCCATTGGCAGTCAGCATCTGTACGGTCCGCAGGCATTACGTCAGGTAAAAGAGAACGCCGAGAAGGTGGTCAGTAGCCTGAACAGCGAAGCCGGTTTGCCGATAAAACTGGTGCTCAAACCGCTGGTGACCACGCCGGACGAAATCACCGCATTGTGCCGTGAAGCCAACTATGACAACGCCTGCGTGGGCATCATCACCTGGCTGCATACCTTCTCGCCGGCCAAAATGTGGATTGCCGGGCTGAGCATCCTGCATAAGCCGCTGATGCAGTTCCATACGCAATTCAATGCTGAAATCCCATGGGAAACCATGGACATGGACTTCATGAACCTGAACCAGACCGCGCACGGTGGCCGTGAATTCGGCTTCATCGGTGCCCGTATGCGTCAGCAACACACCGTGGTAGCCGGTCACTGGCAGGACGGTGAATCTCACCGCCGTATCGCCCAGTGGATGCGCGTTGCTGCCGCCAAAAACGAAAGCCAGCACCTGAAAGTGGCACGTTTTGGCGATAATATGCGTGAAGTTGCTGTCACCGAAGGCGATAAAGTTGCCGCTCAAATCCAGTTCGGCTACAGCATCAGTGCCTACGGAATTGGTGATTTGGTCAGCGTAATCAACGAAGTCAGCAAAGGCGACATCGATACGCTGGTGGAAGAATATGAAGCCACCTATCGCCTGACGGATGCGGTAAAAATTAACGGCGAACGTCGTGAAAACTTGCTGGATGCTGCCAAAATTGAACTTGGTATGACCCGTTTCCTCGAACAAGGTAAATTCGGGGCATTCACGACCAACTTTGAAGATCTGCACGGCATGAAACAACTGCCCGGGCTGGCAGTCCAGCGTCTGATGCAGAAAGGCTACGGCTTTGGTGGCGAAGGTGACTGGAAAACGTCTGCCCTGCTGCGCATCATGAAAGTCATGGCCAGCGGTCTGAAAGGCGGCACTTCTTTCATGGAGGATTACACCTACCACTTTAAACCAGGCAGTGATCTGGTGGTGGGCTCGCACATGCTGGAAGTATGTCCGTCGATTGCCAAAGAAGAGAAACCGCTGCTTGATGCGCAATATCTCGGCATAGGCGGTAAAGCGGATCCGGCGCGTCTGATTTTCTCCACACCGGCAGGTCCGGCGGTCAATGCCAGCGTCATCGACATGGGTGACCGCTTCCGTCTGCTGGTCAATCTGGTGGATACCATCGAACAGCCACACCCGCTGCCAAAACTGCCGGTTGCCCGCGCTATCTGGAAAGCCCAGCCATCACTGGCAACAGCGGCAGAAGCGTGGATCCTCGGCGGCGGCGCGCACCATACTGTGTTCTCACAGGCACTGGATATTGACGCGCTGCGGTTATATGCGGAATTTTCCGGGATTGAATTGCTGGTGATCGATAACGACACGACGTTGCCGGACTTCAAGAATCAGATCCGGTGGAATGAGGTGTATTACAAACTTTGCAGTCGCTGATTTGTTTGCTCCTCCCACTTCAAAGAGCAGTTTTTTCTTTGCTCCTCCCCCTGCGAAGGGGGAGGCCGGGAGGGGGTTTTAAAGCCAAACACGCTGTCAAAGTACACTTCAAGTCTTTGATTTTTCCTTAATACCCCACCCCAACCCTCCCCTTCGCAGGGGAGGGAGTCGCCCCAGCCAGTCTTCACATTTCTTAAGCATCCCCGACAAGAACGAACAGAAACTGTCATCCGTCCGTCACATTCCCCCTTTACCCTCACCTGCACTAATAAGTCCCAAAGAGGATAGTACCAACCATGATCATTCCAGCTACAGCCAGCGGGAATGCGCCTTCGCGCATGTCTTCTCCCCCCGCGATCTCTGTCCATCAGGTGTCCCATTTCTTTGGGAGCAACCCGGTACTCAATCACGTCAATTTATCCGTGCCGGAAGGCACGATCCTCGCCCTGCTTGGCCCTTCCGGCTGCGGAAAAAGTACTCTGCTGAAAATGCTGGCGGGATTACTCCATCCTGCGTCAGGACAAATCAGCTTCGATGGTGTCACTGTCGCCAGCGGGAAAATCAGTCTGCCACCGGAAAAACGTAATCTCGGCATGGCCTTTCAGGATTATGCCCTGTGGCCGCACATGACCGTGCGCCAGAACGTCGCGTTTCCGTTGCAGATGCGCGGCATCCGCGGTGCGATACAGCAGGAGAAAGTGATGGCGGCGCTGGAGCGCGTCGGACTGGCGGATTTTGTCTCCCGCCGCCCTGCCGAACTTTCCGGCGGTCAGCAACAGCGTGTGGCCCTCGCCCGCGCCATTGTGGCTGAGCCACGCATTTTGCTGTTCGACGAGCCGCTGTCGAATCTTGACCGCGACCTGCGGGAAAGCCTGTGCGAGGAAATGGCAACATTGTTGCGCCAGCTCGGCACCACGGCGGTGTATGTCACCCACGATCAGCACGAGGCTCACGCACTCGCTCACCGCATTGCGCGCATGGACAAAGGCGCGATCGCCAGCATTGACCAGATTGACCCTTCCGTTGTTTCACCTTTTGTTGCTTAACCTTTGATGGAATGAAAATGATGACCCGCACACACAACAAAACCTCCAAAACGTTTTCCCGTACCAAAACAGGCGTAATGACAGCAATGACTCTTTCTCTCGCAATGGCGGCAGGCAACGCTCAGGCACTGACGCTCTACACCGCCGGGCCGGGCTCGCTGGCAAAAAAACTGGCGGCAGGCTATGAAAAACAAACCGGCGTAAAAGTCGATGTGTTCCAGGCAACAACCGGCAAAGTGATGGCTCGCCTGGAAGCCGAACAGGCCAACCCGCGGGCCGATATACTTATCTCAGCATCCTGGGATACCGCAACCGATCTCGAACAACGTGGCTGGTTGCTTGAATACCAAAGCCCCAATGCGGCACAGGTTCCCGCGCAGTTTAAAACCCCCTATTACGTCGCTCAGGGTATTTCCGCACTGGGCATCGTCTGGAACACAAAAAGTGGGACGACCGAGCCTAAAGACTGGGGCGATTTAGCCAAACCGGAATTCAAAGACAAAGTGACCACGCCGGATCCGTCTCTCTCCGGGGCGTCTCTGGATTTGCTGATCGGTCTACAAAATGCCCACGCGCAACAGGCCTGGAAACTGTTTGAGGATCTGAAAGCCAACGGCATGATTATCGCCGGACCCAACGCACAGGCGCTGACGCCGGTCTTACAGGGCGCGAAAGCTGCGGTATTTGGCGCGGTTGATTATGTGTCTTACGCCAGTATGCAGGACGGTGAATCGGTCAAAGTGATTTTCCCGAGCAGCGGAACGGTTATCGCCCCGCGCCCGATGATGATCCTCAAATCCAGCCAGCAGCCCAAAGAAGCCAAAGCCTTTATCGATTACGCGCTGTCGCCTGAAGGCCAGAAACTGGTCGCCGATGCCTGGCTGATGCCAGCCCGTACGGATATCGACGCCAAACGCCCGCTGTTTAAATCGCTGAAATTATTACCGGAAGCATCACAGGCTTCCGCATCACGTAAAGACGTTCTCGACCGCTTCGCGAAACTGTTCGGACAGCAATAATCCCTTCCCGGGCTGTTTGAAAAAGCAGCCCGCTTCTGAGATTTAATCAATGAATAGAAATGCTTTCCTGCCGGGCATGACGGGCATTGCGCTGTTACTGCTGGTCGCGGTGCCGGTCAGTTTTGTGATTTTACAGGCGGTCTTTCCGCATCTGGATGCCGGCAGTTATTCGGCACCGTTCAGTGCATTTTATCGTGTTTTCCAAGAACCTCAGTTACGTGAACTGTTCGCGACAACATTAAAAGTCGGTCTGGGCGTGGCGATATGCAGCGGCCTGATTGGCATTCCATTAGGTGCCTTGCGCGGCCTGTTCGTGCTACCCGCCGCCGCGCTGTGGGACATCCTGTTTCTGGTGCCCTTCCTTTTACCGCCGTATATTGCCGCGCTGTCATGGATGATGGCGTTACAGACCCACGGTTATGTCCAGCAACTGCTGCCGTGGCTGCATCTGAATGATTTTTTGTTTTCGCTGCCGGGCATGGTGATGGTGATGACGCTGAATGTGTTTCCGGTCGTGTATTTCGCGGTATCGCGCAGCATGGCCGCCAGCGGCAGTCGTCTGGCAGATGTTGCGCGTATTCATGGTGCGGGTCCGTGGCGGGCATTTTTGCGCATCACTTTACCCATGGCGTTACCGGCAATGGCCTCCAGTTTGTTACTGGCGTTTACGCTGTCGATTGAAGAATACGGCGTGCCCGGCGCGCTGGGTTCGCGCAGCGGCATTCTGATGCTCACCACCGGCATCGAACAGCGCCTTGCCGACTGGCCGATCGACCTGCCCGGCGCGGCAGTGCTGTCGCTGATGCTGGTAGCAATTGCGCTTTGTGCGTACAGCGTTCAGCGTGCAGTGCTGGCGGGCAAGAATGTGGAAAGCGTGACCGGCAAACCGGCGGACGTGACACAAAAAACGCCGGGAGTCTGGACAATTCCGGTGCTGATGTTGTTTACAGCGGTGGCAGTGATTGCCGTCGCACTGCCGATTGTCTCCACACTGGCCACGGCGTTTTCCCGCACGTTGTCCGGCGGGCTGTCGTGGCAGAATCTGACCTTCCGCCACTTCAGTAATCTGTTTGCCGCGCACGGCGACGCGCTGAGTGCGCTGTCGACCAGCCTCAGTCTGGCGCTGGGTACCGCGCTGATCGCCGGGGCGACCGGCTTTCTTGCCTCGTGGCTGGTAGTGGCACGAAAAATTCGCGGTGCGGCGGTTATCGACGGTTTATCGCTGTTACCGGCGGCATTGCCGGGGATTGTGGTGGGTGTCGGTCTGATTCTGGCCTGGAACCGCAGTTTCTGGCCGGTGACGCCGTACAACACCTGGGGAATTCTGCTGCTGGCTTACTGCTGCCTGTTGCTGCCTTATCCGGTGCGTTATGTCAGCGCCGCGTTGAAGCAGATTGGCGGCAATCTGGACGCCGCCGCACGGGTGCACGGTGCCACGGCGGCGCAGACATTGCGTCTGATCCTGCTGCCGCTGGTATTTCCGAGCCTGCTGGCATCAATGATGATGGTTTTTGCCGTGGCGTCACGGGAACTGGTGACGTCCCTGCTGCTTTCACCGGCGGGCGTACAGACCGTATCGGTGTATGTCTGGCGTCAGTTTGAACAGGGTTCGGTGGGCGACGGGATGGCGATGGCGTCGGTTGCAGTGCTGCTGAGCCTGACGCTGATGTTGATTGCGGTCAGGCTGCAACAACGACCCCCGGCTTAGCTTTCCCGCTGCGGTTCAGCGTGCGGGCGGTCACCGGAGGGGATCAGTAAACCGGCGGCGACTGCCAGTACCGAAATCACTGCAGACACCACAAATACCCAGTGCAGCGACGCCGCCACGCTGTCGGTCAGAGCACCCAGTTGCTGGCTATCCATTGCGCTGCGGGTGGCTTTCTCCATCAACAGATGTACCGGATCGTTTACCTGCGGCAGACGATATTGCAGATTCAGATTCAACGTTGCGCCAAGCACCGCGGTGCCAATGGCGGAACCCAGCATACGGGTAAAGAGTGTTGAGGCCGTCGCGATGCCGCGGATAGCCGGTTCAACGCTGTTTTGCACCGAGACAATAAAGGTGGTATTACACAACCCCATGCCCGCGCCAATCGAAAATGCCGCCAGACGCGCCATCCACAAACCGGACGATGGCGAAAGCAGCAACAGCGCCAGACTTCCGCCGACCAGCAATAATCCGCCAATGACCGCCGTTGCACGGTATGAAGTCGCCTGCATCAGACGACTGCTGAACATGCTCGCCAGCGGCCAGCCAATCGACATCAGCGCCAGCGTGGTGCCCGCCTGTAACGGCGTTCCGCCGAGTACGCCCTGCACATAGGTTGGCAAAAATGCGCTGATACCCATCATGGTGGCGCCAATGATCAACCCGCCAACATTTCCGGCAATAATCACTTTGCTTTGCCACAGCGCCAGCGGGAACAAAGGCTCCGGCGTTTTACGCTCCTGGCGGATAAGCAGCCATGCGCTGCAAACGGCTAATGCCATCAGTGCCAACGCCCAGTAACCCAGCACTTCAGCCTGCAACAGCGCCAGGAGTAAGGCCGCGACAGAAAGGGTCAGATAACCGGTACCGGCCAGATCCAGCTTATGTGGTTTACGCTGTCCGTCCGGCGGCAGGTATTTCACCAGAATGATCATCGCCACCAGGCCGACAGGCACGTTCACCCAAAACACCACCGCCCACGGGAAATGAGAAACAATAAACGCTCCCATCAGCGGGCCGACAATCGCCGAAACGCCCCATACGCTGGACAAATATCCCTGCGCTTTTGCCCTTTCCTGCGGGCCGTACACATTGGCAATCAGCGTGGTGGCTATCGGCGTGATTGCCCCTGCACCCAGTCCCTGCAGGGCACGAAAGCCGATCATCCAGCCAAGCGAAGGGGCGAATCCGCACAGAACAGAGCCGATCAGAAACAGCGTGGTACCGATGAAAAACATTTTCCGGCAACCATACAAATCCGCCAGCCGCCCGTAGATGGGTACGCTGATCGCCTGCGTCAGCAGATAGACGGCGAACACCCAACCGAGCAGCGAGAACCCACCCAGATCGCCAATAATGGTTGGCATCGCCGTCGCGACAATGGTCACTTCTACGGCGGCCATAAACATCGACAACATGCAGGCGGCAAGGATTAGAGGTCGGTGAGAAGATTTAACAGCAGACTTTACTTCAGGATGATTGACGGCCATGTTCTTTGTTTTCTTTAGCATTGTTTTGATGAGTGCACGCAGGCAGATACCAAATTATAGACAAAAAAGAGGCGCCGGGTTTGCACACAGCGCCTGTTAAGGACAGTTTAATTATGACAACATCAGTTATAAGTGTTGACTAAAAAAAGATGATTTATTGAGAAAGCGATTATGCGTCCTCTGGCCTGAATAAATGGATGGGTAAAGTGAGGCGTACGGGGGCTAATAAGTTGGAAAAAGCCAATGACCGGGAGGGAGCAAAATGTCCACTACCATTAGTCCAGCGCGTCAGTCGCCCGGCACTAAATACGAGCTCACCAGCGAAATAAACTCCGCGTTCCCTTTCTATTATCACTCCCCCCTTTTTATGTTCACAGATACCCGTAAGAGAAGTATGTCCATGGACATTTTGATAATCTGCCTTGCCGCAAATAACAGCCCCCGGAGCATCATCCATGATAGCAAACACCCAGCCACCTCCATTTGGTACAAGGGTGCGTTGAGGATCCATTATATTAACAAGTTTATAATTTCCCGCCGCCTGACGGATAACTTCATAAACATATAACGGATTAGCGGGTTCCTGATCGACACATTTAGGGTCGATCACTTTCATCATTTTGCGTTGAAGCAACATGCTGTTCAATTTTGAATATTGCTGTTTTTCAGGCACTTAATTCCATCCATGATAAATTTTAAAAAACCGTCAGCCTCATACTTTAATCACCATTTCCAGGTTAAAGCTGGACAGGTCGATAAACTTCGCCATATCGCGGCTTTCCGCACGAGGTAAATACGGAATTTCACCGAGCAGCGGTGCGGAAATATTGACGCTGAGCGCATCAATCGTTTCCTGGTAATGAGCCAGACAGGGATTAATGCGGTTCGCCACCCAACCAAGCAGTGGTAAACCATCCGCAATAATCGCCTGCGCGGTTAATAACGCATGGCTGACACAACCTTCCTGAATACCTACCACTAATACTACCGGCATATTTTGCTGGCGGACCCAGTCCGAATATAAAAGATGCGGTGTGATCAATGTTCTCCAGCCGTCGCACCCTTCCACTACAACGGAGTCAGCCTCCTTACGCATGAAATTAAGACCGTTAGTCATTATTTCAAAAACATTTTCAGGGACCTGGCTGGCATAAATATCTTCATCAGCTAATGCCAGCGGAGTTATTTTATTAAAAGGATAAGAAATTGAAGATGACTGCTGGAGCGTTACCGCATCTTTATTTCGAACCCCGTCGGCCAGCTCCTGACTGCCTGTTGCAATAGGTTTATAGCCTAAAACGCAGCGATCCTGCGCGGCTAAAGCCTGAAGCAAGGCACGTGTGACAATGGTTTTACCTACACGGGCATCCGTACCCGTGACGAAAAAGTGCGTTAACATGGAATTCAGGCTCCGGGATCTCTCCGTCTTATTGAAAGATAGTCTCCGGTAAGAACACACCGCCAGAGACAAAGTCACGACAGAAAGTCTAGGCGATGCGGGATGAGAGCGGTTTGCGTTAGCGCAATGTTTTGTTGACTGTCCATGCAGTTAATGCAGAGGGCTTATATTTTTTTATTTACGTACACAGGTTAATGATATATCCCAATTAATGGAAATTACGACAGGGTGGCAAGGAAGAAAGTCCCGATGCGCTGACGAAGATCAAGGATTCGGGCGAATAAATGCAGCCAATGCAGAAGTATCTTCAATTACGCAGGATATTAGCCTTGCAGTAATTTAATTAACAGGGATCCGCTATATAACGCATCTTTCACTAACGCCGCGCCGGGCATCGTTCCCTGATTATAGAATTGTGTCGATTCAAGTTTGATATTTTCGCTATAGGCGGGAAGCGATTGCTGCTGAATACAGGACATTATCGCGGGATGGAGAATATCCTGAGATAAATTCAGCGGTGAGCCGATCAGCACTTTCTCCGGATTAAACAGATTGACCATGATCGCCAGAATGCGTCCAACGCTTTGTCCGACGCTGATGATCACATCACGCGCTAGCTGATCGCCACGGTTTGCTGCATCACACACGGCCTCGATAGTCAGCGACACACCATGCAGTAAGCTGGCCGGAACCGGTACCGTTAACCGCTGACGAACCAGATCAAGAATGCTGTCAGTGCTGGCGACAGTTTCAAGGCAACCGTGATTGCCGCAATAACAGCGCTTGCCGTAAGGATCCACCTGCGTATGGCCGATTTCCGCCACACTGCTGCTGCCCGCGTGCAACACGCGCCCGCCCGTGATCACCCCTGCTCCGACGTTGTGATCAATCACCACCTGTACCACATTTTTACAGCCCCGGGAGGCACCGTATAGCAACTCGGCCAGCGTCCAGGCACCGATATCGTGCTGCACATACACCGGCAAACCGGTGTGCTCAGACAGCGTGTCACCCAGCGGCATATCAAACACGTCATGATAAAACGGCATGCGGTGCACAATGCCACGCCGTGCGTCAATCATGCCCGGTAAGGTAATGGCGATGGCGGTGAGACGTTCGAGTTTGCGCTGATGACGGATAAAAAACTGATCGATTTCCGAAATAATACGTTTAAGCAGAGGTTGCGACGCCTGTTCCGGCAGCGGGAGGACTTCTTCTACCACCAGTTTACTGCTGAGATCACGCAGACCCAGGGTAATGGAACCGAGGCTGATACGTGCTGAAAGATAATGCCAGGCCTGCGTATCGAGCGCTAAACCAATGGCCGGACGCCCGCGGCTACCGGGATCCTGAAATTCAGTTTCCAGCACCAGATGCGCCTGGATTAACTCACGAACTATCTTGGTGATACTGGCAGGAGCCAGTTGTGCTTTTTTTGACAATTCAATGCGCGAAATAGGACCAAACTGATCTATCAGGCGGTACACAGCACCGACATTGGTTTGTTTTATCTGATCTATATGTCCTGGTTGCCCGTCGGGGATCACTCAAGGAACTCCTGTTATTTTCGCGCTTCAAAATAAAGATTAGGGCTATGTTGGAGTTTTTGTTATATGTCGTCAACTATTTGATTCGTTATGTGATTTGGTGCACAAATTGCGCGAAAACACGCTCAGAATTGACTGGAAATACAGCATCTTCTGACTTCGCCTCCTTATTCTTCGTGTAACAACAAATCCATAAATGCCCGGGCTGCGGCAGTCGCAGGACGCCGTGCGTGATTCACCAGCCAAAGCTCTGTCGTGCCCTGTAGCGTGCCAAATCGCAAATACCTCACCCCTTCAACCTGAATACGCAGATAAGAAGCGGGCAGAATTGACACCCCGAGACCGGCCGCGACCAGGCCGATAATGGTCAGCGGTTCGCCGACTTCCTGAGTGATATACGGCGTGATCCCCTGCACTTTGAGCTGGCCGAGTATATCGTCGTGAAGCGACGTGCCGACATCTTTGGAGAAAAACACAAAAGGCTGATCGGCAAGGTGCTGAAAAGTCAGTTCACCCTCTTTAAGCGCATTCAGCGGATGGTCTTTGTGCACCACAGCAATCAGCGGTTCGGACAGCACAAGATGGTGTTCCAGCTCCTCCGGTAACTCGCCATTACGCATAATGCCCAGATCCAGTTTTCCCTCCAGTAACGGTTCGATCTGCTGTTTGCTGTTGAGCTGCTCAATGCGAATATTGACATCCGGATAGGTCAGACGAAAACGGTGCAAGGTGCGGGAAACACGACGTAAAAACGGTGCCGAAGAGGTCAGCCCGAGGGTCAGATTGCCTGACTCGCCGCGATGAATGCGTGCCGCCTGGGCGGACGCCTCACCGACACGCTGCAAAATCTGCCGGGCTTCCGGTAGAAACGCCTGTCCCGCCTGGGTCAGCCGCACGCTGCGGTTGTTGCGGTAAAACAGCGCGGCGCCGAGATGGGTTTCCAGCGCCTGAATTTGCTGGCTCAGCGGCGGCTGGGACATGTGCAGACGTTCCGCTGCCCGGCCAAAATGCAGTTCCTCGGCAACAGCGATGAAATAACGTAAATGACGCAGTTCGATGTGGTTCATGATGTGGATTAATTCACCAGATTGATACTTTAAACGTATCGTTTTTGACTGATTAATATATTAGACAATAAACCTCGCAGCGTTAAAATTCTTATACATTTTAAAATTAAGTTTTACAGCCCCCGTATTAAGGACTTCCAGTGAAAACCTCCCGGCGGATTTCCGCTGCACCAGCCAGTGATTCAGTTAACGACGACGAGTTAAATCCTGAAACCCCCGTCGCCCGCTCCGGACTTAAAACTCCTTTTATCAAACGTGGTACGCCGCAATTTATCCGCGTCACCCTTGCGCTGTTTTCAGCGGGTCTGGCGACGTTTGCCCTGCTGTATTGCGTCCAGCCAATTCTGCCGGTGTTGTCGCATGATTTCGGCGTTTCACCGGCCACCAGCAGCCTGTCGTTGTCGTTGTCCACCGGTTTAATGGCGATTGGCCTGCTGTTCACCGGGCCAGTTTCTGATGCCGTCGGGCGTAAATCAGTGATGGTGGTGGCGTTATTTCTCGCTGCGGGCTGCACGCTGGTCTGTTCCTTTATGCAAAGCTGGGATGGCATTCTCGTCATGCGTGCGCTGATCGGCCTGTCGCTGAGCGGCGTGGCGGCAGTCGCCATGACTTATCTCAGTGAGGAAATCCACCCGAGCGTGGTCGCTTTCTCGATGGGCTTGTACATTAGCGGAAATTCTATCGGTGGCATGAGCGGACGTTTAGTCAGCGGCGTGCTGACGGATTTCTTCTCCTGGCGTATCGCCGTTGCCGTCGTTGGTTTCTTCGCGCTCGCGGCGGCAATTATGTTCTGGCGCATTCTGCCGCCGTCAAAACATTTCCGGGCAAGCTCGCTGAAACCACGCAAGCTGCTGATTAACTTCAAGCTGCACTGGCGCGACAGCGGCTTGCCGCTACTTTTCGCCGAAGGTTTCCTGCTGATGGGGAGTTTCGTGACCATGTTTAACTACATCGGTTACCGTCTGCTTTCATCGCCCTACAATCTGAGCCAGGCGATTGTCGGTATTATCTCTGTGGTCTATCTGATGGGCACCTACAGCTCGCCGAAAGCCGGTGCGCTGACCGGTGTTTATGGCCGCGGTCCGGTGCTGATCGGCGCAACAGCGCTCATGCTGCTGGGGATTTTGATCACCGCCTTCTCGCCGGTCTGGCTGATTTTCATCGGTATGATCCTGGTTACCGGCGGGTTCTTCGCCGCCCACTCCGTCGCCAGCGGCTGGATCGGGCGTCGTGCACGCCGCGCAAAAGGACAGGCTTCCTCGTTATACCTTTTCAGTTATTACGCAGGGTCGAGCGTCGCCGGGACGTCAGGCGGATTCTTCTGGCACTCATTTGGCTGGTACGGGATTACCGGGTTTATCAGTTTGATGCTGATTGCCGGTGTCGGTGTCGGCTTTAAGCTGATGAGCTTATCTGAGGCGAAAGCGGTTTAACTGGTTTGCTCCTCACCCTTCGCAGGGGGAGGAGCAAACCCAAAATCTACTCCCCTAATTTCCCCATCCGCCGCTGGCTATCCCCCTCAAACAACTGCATTCGTGCAGTATCAATCTGTACCCACACGCGATCCCCCGGCGCGGCACCCGATCTCACCATGCTGTAAACACTCAGGCTTTCACGGCCAAATTTACCGTGGATCAGTTCGCTCAGACCGGTCGGTTCAATCAGCGTGATGTCCAGCGGCACGGCGCCCGGCGCACCCTCTTCGCACAGCACAATGGCTTCAGGGCGGACACCATAAATCACCTCTGAACCACTTTGCAGATTCATGATTGAAGGATCCACCGGCAGCGTTAATTCCGGCGTAATCCGTAACTGCGGTGCAGAATCACCCAGTTCCAGTGTGCCGTTGATGAAATTCATTGAAGGCGACCCGATAAAGCTGGCAACGAATTTATTGGCCGGTGTGTCGTACAGTTCCAGCGGCGTGCCGACCTGCTGGATCAGGCCATGATTAAGCACCACAATACGGTCGGCGAGCGTCATGGCTTCGACCTGATCGTGCGTCACATAAACAATGGTGTTTTTCATTCTCTGATGCAGGCTTTTGATTTCAATCCTCATCTGCCCGCGTAACTGCGCATCTAGGTTGGAAAGCGGTTCATCGAACAAAAACACCTGCGGTTCGCGCACGATCGCCCTGCCCATTGCCACCCGCTGACGCTGCCCGCCGGAAAGCTCTTTCGGGCGGCGATGCAGCAGCGCGGTCAGTCCGAGGATATCGGCAGCTTTATTTACCGCAGCCTCAATCTCCGCTTTCGGGCGTTTTTGCACTTCGAGGCTGAAGCCCATGTTGCGCGCCACGGTCATGTGCGGATACAACGCATAACTCTGGAATACCATTGAAATGTCACGGTCTTTCGGCGCCACCTGATTCATCAGACGCGAACCAATATGAATGTCCCCCGCCGTCGCCAGTTCCAGCCCGGCGATGGTGCGCAGCAGGGTCGATTTACCGCAACCGGACGGCCCGACCAGCACCACAAACTCGCCGTCTTTAATGGTCAGGTTGATATGTCGCAACACTTCGACATTTTCGTAACGTTTTTGAAGATCGGAAATCGTAATCTGAGCCATAAAATTATCCTTTAACCGCACCCGCAGTCAGCCCCTGAACCAGGTAACGCTGAATGAACGCAAAGAACAGACAGGCAGGAATGAGCGCCAGCACGGCCGCCGCCATCATGTCGCCCCATGAAACCGCGAATTTCGACACAAAACTGAGTAAGCCAACCGGGAACGTCATCACCTCGTTTTTGTTGATGAGCATCAGCGAGAACAACAATTCGCTCCACGCGGCGGTAAACACGAAACCTAACGTTGCCGCCATGCCCGGTAACGTCAGCGGGATGATGACTTTGCGCAGCGCCATAAAGCGGCTGCACCCTTCCAGCATCGCGGACTCTTCCAGATCCTTCGGAATGCTGTCGAAAAACGACTGCATCAGGAACGTGGCAAAAGGGACGTTAAAGGCGGTGTAAATCAGCACCAGTCCCAGCAGGCTGTTGGTCAGGCCGAGCGGTGCCATTACTTTGTAAATTGGCGCGAGGATCATCACCAGCGGGAACATCTGCGTAAACAGCAGCAGCGCGGCCATCACCGTTTTGCCGCGAAAACTGAAACGGGAAAATGCAAAGCCTGCACCGGCAGCAATGATCGTGGTCAGAAATGCCGTGCCGAATGACACAATCAGACTGTTGAAGAAATACAGTGGAAACTGGCTTTCCGTAAACACCCGCTGAAAATGTGTCAGCGTCATCTCACCCGGCCACATCCGCACGCCTTCGCTGTAGAGCAGTTTGTCCGGTGTGATTGAGATTTTGATCAGCCAGTAAATCGGGAACAGCGCGAACACCAGGTAAAACAAAATTCCCAGCCGGTGTCCGCCCTTGCGCAGCCACGCGTTGAATGACAATGCGTTCATATGAGCCTCCTTATTTCAGCAACTGATGGCGGATGCGCAGTAAAACCAGCGCGTAAAGCGTCATCAGCACCAGCAGGAACACCGCCATCGCCGACGCATAACCAAAGTCGAGTTTGCGGTACGCAGTGGTGAAGATGAAACTCGACAGAATCGAGGTGGAATTCGCCGGGCCGCCGTCAGTCATCACCACAATCAGGTCGGCGAAATTCGCAATCCAGATGGTGCGCAGCATCACCGTGATGGCAATCATCGGTGCCAGAAACGGCAGTGTAACTTTGCGAAACTGCTGCCAGCCGGTCGCCCCGTCCATTGCCGCCGCTTCGTACAAATCTTTCGGAATCGACTGCAACGCCGCCAGCAACGTTATGGCGAAAAACGGAATGCCGAACCAGACGTTGGCCACCACCGGGCCGTACAGCGCCAGTTGCGGATCAGACAGAATATTGTACGGCTCGGAAATGATATGCAGATCAGCCAGCCAGTAAGGCAGTACGCCAATCACCGGATTGAGCAACCACGCCCAGGTCAGGCCGGAGAGAAACGCCGGAACCGCCCACGGCAGAAACACCAGCGCCTGCACCCAGCGGCGGCCGGGAAACTCACGGTTGAGCAATAAGGCTAACCCCAGCCCCAGCGCGAACTGCAACACCAGTGAAGTCAGTGTCCAGTTGAAGGTATGGCGCAGCGCAGCATAGAAATGCCGGTCATCAAACATGGTGCGGAAGTTATCCAGCCCGACCCAGCCGGTATCGAAAGGGTTAAGCAACTGGATGTTCTGAAAAGCATAGGAAATACCGATGGCCATCGGAACAAAGATAAACAGGCCGATCAGCACCAGCGTCGGGCTGAGATAAACCCAGGGTTCCAGCAGCGCCCGCAAACGCGGGAAGCGCGGCACGGCAGCGGTGTCTGGCGGTGAAACTTCCAACATCATGACGCGTCTCCGTTGAGAAGAATATCGAACTCCGGCAGCAGATTCGCGCCGGAGTTATCCGGTTTACTTTTGCGCAGCCAGCCAGGCTTTCTGTTCTTTGGTCAGGTATTTCGCCCAGTCTTTCACCATGCTTTCGGTGTCGTTCTGGCCGAGCAGCGTTTCCTGCGAACTGTCTTTCACAATCACCGAGTTGAAATAGCCCCAGCCTTTGAGGTGCGTTGGCATAGTCAGCGGGATGTAATCCGGGCTATTCAGCTCGGCAAACCAGCCTGCAAACTGCGGCGCGTGGTAATACGCATCCTGCTCTGCGCCCTTATAAATCGGTAAGGTGCCGACAAATTTCGACCAGGTGAGGTTGTTTTCTTTGTTACTGAGGAAGGAAATCAGATCCCAGCTTTGATCCTGATGTTTGCCCTGTTTGAACATCGACCAGCCGGTATAACCGATGGTCGGATAGGCTTTGCCGTTCGGCCCGAGCGGCATTGGCGCGACCGAGAAATCGTCAGGATTCATGCTGTTTTTGATGGCGATCAGCGCGTCCGGATCCTGATCGAGCATTGCGCATTTACCGGAATAGAATCCGGAGACGATTTCGTTAAAGCCCCAGTTGACGCTGTCTTTTGGCGCATAACCCTTCTGGTACATATCCACCAGGAATTGCGCACCTTTAATCGCACCAGGTTTGGTCAGCGTGCTGTTGCCCTCTTTGTCGAAGAAGTCCGGCGAGCCGTTCATCGCCGCCATAAACATCATCCAGGCATTCGTACCGCCGACGCCGCCGCGCATGCAATAACCGCTGATGCCGTTACCCAGCGCGCTGATTTTCTTCGCATCCGCCATAAACTCGTCCATGGTTTTCGGCGCCTCGGTCAGACCCGCCTGCTGGAAGAGTTTTTTGTTCCAGAACATGGCCCGCAGATAAAAACCGTACGGGATCATGGTGGCGGTGCCGCCGGAAGAACGCGCCATGGTCAGTGTTTTGTCAGTCAGATCCGGCGTGCCCGACCAGCCTTTCAGCCGCGGTTCGAGATCAGCCAGCATGCCGTTACTGGCATACAGCCCTTGCCAGGTGTCCGGCATTTCCACCACATCCGGGTATTGTCCGCTCTGGATCATGGTGCCAAGCTTTTCAAACGCCTGTCCCCACGGCAGCGACACCACGTCGATCTCGACATCAGGGTGCTGCGTTTTGTAAGCGGTTAACATTTTTTGCAGCATTTCAGTACGCGCCGGGCTGGTGATCACTTCCACCAGCGTCAGTTTGGTGGCGGCAAAACTGGCGCAGGAAAACAGGCTGACGCTGAGCGCCAGCAGGCTGAGCACATGACGTTTCGGGTGTCGCATAATCTTGATTCTCCACGGTGAAAAAAGTCGGAACACAGGAACGGTCTTTCAACAAAGGCCTCAGGAACAGGCGCTTTCGATGGCGTTTTTCAGGTCACGCCATAAATCTTCGGTCTCTTCCAGCCCGATAGAAATGCGGATCACGCGGGGCGACACACCGAAATCTATTGCCGAGTTGAATTCGCCCGCCTGATTCAGCACAGAAATGGCTGGCATCACCAGACTTTCGAAACCGCCCCAACTGACCCCCATACGGAACAGATTCAGCGCGTTACAGAACGTCGGAATATCGATGCCTTCGCTCAGCTCAAAGGAGAACAGACCGCTGTAGCCGGTCAGCGTGGAAGTCGGCAACGGGTCAAGTCCCGGATGATTCACCTGCGTGATGCGCGAATAGCCCTGCAACCGGCGCGCCAGTTCCAGCGCACTTTCGTGATGCTGGCGCATACGCAGCGGCAGCGTGCGCAGGCCGCGCAGCAGCAGCCAGGCTTCATTGGCAGAAAGTTTGCCGCCTAAAAACGGGCTGATATAACGACTGATGGCGCTGATGCGTTCCTGGCTGGAAATCACCAGCCCGGCGACCACGTCGCTGTGCCCGCTGATGTATTTCGACGCGGAATGAATGACCAGATCGATGCCCGCAGCCAGTGGCTTCTGGAAAATCGGCGACGCCCAGCTATTGTCGATCATCGTTATTACGCCGTATTTTTTCGCCAGTTCCGCGATGGCCCGCAGATTTTGTTCGCCCATCACCCAACTGTTCGGGCTTTCGAGATACAGCAGTTTCGCGCCCTGCATCGCCTCTTCCAGCGCGGGCAGTGAACCGCCATCGACAAACTGTGATTCAATCTGAAAACGGGTGCAGAAACCGCGCAGGAAACGGTAGGTGTCCGGGTAGACGTGATTCACGCACACCACTTTATCGCCGGGACCGGCCACGCTGAGAATGGCGTTACTGATCGCCGCCATGCCGCTGCCGAACGCCAGACAGGCTTCGCCGCCTTCCAGTTGCGCCACTTTTTTCTGCAATTCGACGACGGTCGGGTTATCAACGCGGGAATACAAAGCATGGTCGCTGTCGCCGCGGAAACGGGCAATCATGCTGTCATAATCAGTGAAACTGAATAACGAAGACTGATAGATGGGCGGCGAAATCGCTCCGCGATCGTGGCGGGCGTCGTGCACTAAACGGGTGTTTTCCCCTAACTCAACAGGCTGGCTCTTATCATCTTGCTGCATTGATCACTTCCTTCATGTCACGTTCAGTTATGTTCAGAATGTCGTTGCTTAGCCTGCGCGCGTTTTCCGGTTCACGGCGCGCAATGGCTTCAAATAACATGCGATGCAGCGGAAAAGAGTCGCTGAACAGCGCCTGCTCAGGCGGCGATTCAAAAAAGGCATGCAGCAGGTCATAAATGCCGCCGACCATTTGCAGCAGCAGCGGATTATGCGCCGCGCTGTAGATTGCCGCGTGAAACTGCCAGTCTTCTGCCCCGGCGGAACCGACGCTCAGATGGACTTTTTCCATCACATCCAGCCTCTGTTCGATAAACAGCAAATCGCTTTCCGTCGCACGTACCGCCGCCAGCGCGGAAGCCTCGCATTCAATGATCCGGCGCACTTCCAGTGCATGAAGCATGGTGGCTGAGTCATTCTTAAAGCGCAGGGACAGAAAGCTGTCGTTGGCGGTAATTTCAGACTGCAAAAACGTGCCGCTGCCTTTTTTGCGCACGATAATCCCCAGCGCTTCCCAGCGTTTCAGCGCCTCGCGTACGGTGTTACGGCTCACCGCCAGCCCTTCGGCCAGCACGCGCTCAGGCGGCAATTTCTCGCCGATATGGGTGCCGGACTGCGCCACATAGCGGGTCAGTGCATCGAGCACCAGCGTGTCGCTTTGTTGTGGCGCAATCGGATGCAATAAATTTATGTCGCCGTTCATTGGCTTCTCCGCACTTTGGCTTGTGCAAACATCGGCCATAATTGGCCCAACAACTCAACCTGTGGACCACTTTGCAATTTGTCTGCCAGTTTTAAAAACAACCGTTAAGCGAATGATTTACAGACACAATGAGTAAATTTAATCCCAAACGGGAAAGCAGCGACAAGATCGCGGTGGTGCAAAAACATGGAGTTTTGTTACGACGCTGTGCAGGAAATGTTCTGTGATGTAGCACGGGATGAATTGACGCCCACGTGTGCAAATGATAATTGTTATCATGTAAATTCATCCCGTCAGGCAGGTTGGAATGACACCGAACACTGAATCCTCCGCAGCAGCGTCCTGCTGCATCGTCGGCGGTGGCCCCGCAGGATTAATGCTGGGATACCTTCTGGCGCGAAAGGGAATTGACGTCACCGTGCTGGAAAAGCACAGCGACTTTTTACGCGATTTTCGCGGCGATACCATTCATCCGTCTACACTGGACATCATCTGGCAACTGGGTTTTCTCGACGAGTTCCTCGCCCTGCCGCATCAGCGCGCTGAAAAGCTTTATGGCGAGATCAACGGCCAGGAAACCACGCTGGCGGATTTCAGTCATCTGCCGACGCAGTGCAAATTTATCGCTTTTATGCCGCAGTGGGATTTTCTCAACTTCATCGCCAGCAAGGCTGCGCAACTGCCCAATTTCCGGCTGATTCATAACGCGCAGGTCCTGTCATTGCTGGAGGATAAATGCCAGGTATCCGGCGTTCTTGCTGAAGTGAATGGCGAAACGCAGCATTTTGATGCGGATCTGGTCGTCGGTTGCGACGGGCGTAATTCCATCGTGCGCGAACAGGCCGGGATGGAAATCCGCCGTTATGGCGCGCCACGTGACGTGTTATGGCTGAAAATCCCCAAACGCCCGGATGATCCTCTGTGGTCGATGGGGCATCGCGGGCCAAAGAAAAACTTCATCATGATCGACCGGGGTGATTACTGGCAGTGTGGGTATTCAATCCCGAAAGACAGCCTGGATGCGCTCAAAGCACAGGGCATCGCGCCTTTTCTCGACCTGCTGGCGGAAGTGTCGCCGTTTGAGCGCCAGCGCTTAGCCGACGATATTCTCAGCTGGGAAAACGTACGCTTGCTGGTGATCCGCATCGACCGTCTCAAAGAATGGGCTAAACCGGGTCTGTTGTGCATCGGCGACGCGGCACATGCAATGTCACCGATTGGCGGCGTCGGCGTGAATCTGGCGATTCAGGATGCGGTGGCGACAGCGAATATCATCACTGAACCGCTGAAGGCCGGACGCCTGACGCTGCGACACTTAAAACGTATCCAGCGCCGCCGCGCGTTCCCGACGTGGGCGACGCAGGCATTACAGATCATGATCAGTAAAGCAGGACAGAAACAAAGAAAGCGTGCCCCTTCACGGCTGGAAGCGTGGCTGCGCGGGCGGAAATTTATACCTTTCCTGTTTGGACGCCTCATCGGTGTGGGATTTTATCGGGAAATCCCGAAGCTTTGATTTTTCAGGCAAACGTATTGATGTGCACGGTCAACTCCCTCCCCTGCGAAGGGGAGGGTTGGGGTGGGGTATTAAAGCGAAATTAATAAGTTGAAGTTTGCTCAAACGCGGTGTAAGCCCGTAAAACCCCCTCCCGCCTCCCCCTTCGCAGGGGGAGGAGCCGTACCGAATCCTCTTCTGAACAGGCATCACAAATTTAAATATTCCCCGCTTTTTCATCACCCATAATTGATAAGCGTCATAACGCCCGGTGAACTATTTCGGCAAAGTGCCCGCCTTTCACTTGGATCCAAATTTAATCTCGGGGAACACAATAATGCTGGAATTACTGATCGGGCTGGTAGTCGCCGTCTTTGTCGGCCGCTATATCATTAAAGGCTATTCACCCACCGGCGTTCTGATGGTCGGCGGCTTATTATTGCTGATTATCAGCGCCATCATGGGTCACAGCATCCTGCCGGAAGGCACCAAAAGTACCGGCTGGAATGCGACAGATATCGTTGAGTACGTCAAAATCCTGCTGATGAGCCGCGGTGGCGATCTGGGGATGATGATCATGATGCTGTGCGGTTTCGCAGCCTACATGACCCATATTGGTGCCAACGATGTGGTCGTCAAACTGGCGTCGCGCCCGTTACAGATGATCAATTCACCGTACATTCTGATGGTTGCGGCGTATATTCTGGCGTGTCTGATGTCCCTGGCCGTGTCTTCGGCGACCGGTCTGGGCGTGTTACTGATGGCAACGTTGTTCCCGATTATGGTTAACGTCGGCATCAGCCGGGGCGCGGCGGCGGCGATTTGTGCGTCTCCTGCGGCGATCATTCTTTCCCCTACCTCAGGTGATGTGGTGCTGGCGGCGCAGGCGGCGAATATGCCGCTGGTGGATTTTGCCTTTAAAGTCACCCTGCCGATTTCGATTGCTGCCATCGCGGYGATGGCGGTCGCGCACTTCTTCTGGCAACGCTATCTGGATAAACGCGATACCTCCGTGCTGGCGGATGCTGTCGATTCCAATGCTGACGATGTCATTGAAACCAATGCTCCGGCTTTCTACGCTATTTTGCCTTTCACGCCGATTATCGGTGTGCTGATTTTTGACGGTAAATGGGGACCCAATCTGCATATCATCACCATTCTGGTGATTTGTATGTTGCTGACCGCCCTGATTGAAACCGTGCGTAACCGTAACGGCAAAGCGGTATTCGCCGGACTGGACGTGGCTTATCGCGGCATGGCGGATGCATTCGCCAACGTGGTGATGCTGCTGGTCGCGGCGGGCGTGTTTGCTCAGGGGCTGAGCACCGTCGGGTTCATCAGCAGCCTGATAGGACTGGCGCAAAACTTTGGCTCCGGCAGCATCGTCATGATGCTGGTGCTGGTAGTCATCACCGTGCTCGCCGCCATGACCACCGGCTCCGGTAATGCTTCGTTTTACGCCTTCGTCGAACTTATCCCAAAACTGGCCGCGAAAATGGGCATCAACCCGGAATATCTGGTCATCCCGATGTTGCAGGCATCCAACCTGGGTCGCACTATTTCCCCTGTTTCGGGCGTCATAGTGGCCGTGGCCGGTATGGCAAAAATATCGCCTTTCGAAGTCGTCAAACGCACGTCCGTTCCCGTGCTGGTTGGCCTGATTGTGGTAATTGTCGCCACCGAAATTCTGGTGCCGGTGCATTAAAGCCTTTCTATTTAAATCCCCTTCCTGAGCGAAGGGGATCATTGATCACATAAATACGATAACGAGAATGCCTCTCACAGGTTAAGCTACTGCGCCTTGAAGGTCGGGGAAGTTTCCCTGTGCTGATTTGATAGCAAAACCAGCGTGAGAAAAGCTTTTATGTTGAATAATCCGGGTTATAAACGTATTGGCGGGTGGCTACTGGCCCCGATGGCGTATCTGATTGTGACGCTGCTGAGCGTGGTATTAATGCTGTTTCTGTTTTCAATGGCGTTATTTATGCCGGAATCGCGCGAATATCTCATCACCAACTCCCAGGCATTTACCCTGCAATGGTATTTCTCGGTGGTGACCACGTTAGCGATGGGGTTATTTACCGTCGCGGTATTGCTGCAATTCTGTAAGCGCGCCAGCGTGTTACCCAAAATGTATATTATCTGGTTATTGTGCACAGTACTTCTGGCGGTAAAAGCCTTTGCATTCTCACCGGTTACCGATGATTTGGCCGTGCGTAACTTATTGTTACCTTTATTGGCCGCCGCCGTCTTTGTGCCTTATTTCAAGCGCTCACTGCGGGTAAAAGAAACCTTCACGGAATAACCCTGAGGTTTTTAATGTTTATTATGTCCGGGCAATTGTCATGACCTCTTATTTATTACTTTTTGTCGGCACTGTGCTGGTAAATAACTTCGTACTGGTTAAGTTTCTTGGCCTGTGCCCGTTTATGGGCGTTTCCAAAAAACTGGAATCCGCTATCGGTATGGGTCTCGCCACCACATTTGTGATCACCCTGTCGAATATCTGCTCGTGGATCGTCAACACTTTCGTTCTGATGCCGCTGGGGCTGGTTTATCTGCGCACTATGGCCTTTATTCTGGTGATCGCGGTTGTTGTGCAGTTCACCGAAATGGTGGTGCGCAAAACCAGCCCGTCTCTGTACCGCCTGCTGGGCATCTTCCTGCCGCTTATCACCACCAACTGCGCTGTGCTCGGCGTGGCGCTGCTGAACATCAACCAGCAATTCAACTTTATGCAATCTGCGCTGTACGGTTTCGCCGCGTCACTGGGCTTCTCGCTGGTGATGGTGCTGTTTGCCGCTATCCGTGAACGTCTGGTGGTGGCTGACGTCCCGGCACCCTTCAAAGGTTCTTCGATTGCGCTGGTCACGGCTGGCCTGATGTCATTAGCCTTTATGGGCTTCACAGGTCTGGTGAAATTCTAATGTTTGAATTATGGGTAGCGATTGGCGCGCTGACCGCTCTGGCGCTGGTTTTTGGCCTGCTGCTGGGTTACGCCTCGCGCCGCTTTGCCGTGGAAGGCAACCCGGTTGTCGATCAGATTGACGATATCCTGCCGCAAAGCCAGTGTGCGCAATGTGGCTATCCCGGCTGCAAGCCTTACGCCGAAGCGGTCGCCAATGGCGACAACATCAATAAATGCGTGCCGGGCGGCGAAGCCGTCATGCTCAAGCTGGCGACCTTGCTTAACGTTGAGCCGCAGCCGATGGGTGAAGACGCTGCGGCTGCTGTCCCGGTGCGTAAAGTCGCCTATATCGACGAGAGCAATTGCATCGGCTGCACCAAGTGTATTCAGGCCTGTCCGGTGGATGCCATCGTGGGTGCCACCCGCGCCGTACACACCGTGATTACTGATTTATGTACCGGCTGTGACCTGTGCGTCGCGCCGTGCCCGACGGACTGCATCGAAATGCTGCCAGTAAAAACCACCACCGCAAACTGGAAGTGGGATTTGAAATCCATTCCGGTTCAGGTCATCCATGCGGAGTAACATGTTTAATCTGTTTGCGGCGCTCAAAAAAGACAAAGTCTGGGACTTCGACGGCGGTATTCATCCGCCGGAAATGAAGACTCAGTCGAGCCACGTTCCGCTGCGCAACGTGCCGCTGCCTGAGCGCTTTATCATCCCCCTTCAGCAACACCTTGGCCCTGAAGGCGAGCTGTGTGTGAAAGCCGGCGACCCTGTGTTAAAAGGTCAGCCGCTGACCACTGGCCGTGGCCGTACCGTGCCGGTTCACGCGCCGACGTCGGGCGTGATCACGGCCATCGAACCGCACATCACCGCGCACCCTTCCGGTCTGAAAGAACTCTGTGTGCTGATTGAAGCCGACGGCCTTGATACCTGGTGCGAACGCGAATTCATTGCCGATTACCGCCAGCTTTCTGCTGATGAACTGAATCAGCGCATCAGTCAGGCCGGTATTGCCGGGCTGGGTGGCGCAGGCTTCCCGACCGCCAGCAAATTAGCCGGTGGCCTGACATCGACCCGCACACTGATCCTCAACGCGGCCGAATGTGAGCCTTACATCACTGCCGATGACCGGCTGATGCAGGAACATGCCATGGAAATTCTCCAGGGCACGCGCATCCTCTGCCACATGTTGCATCCTGAACGGGTGCTGATCGGCATCGAAGACAACAAACCTGAAGCGATTGCCGCGCTTAAAGCCGCGATCAGCGCTGAAATCTCCGACGGAGTGCGTTTCGAACTGCGGGTCATTCCGACCAAATACCCGTCCGGCGGTGCCAAACAGCTGACCAAAATCCTGACCGGCCTCGAAGTGCCGAAAGGCCATCACTCGTCGTCCATCGGCGTACTGATGCAAAACGTCGGCACCGTGTTTGCCATTAAACGCGCAATCATTGACGGCGAACCGTTGATCGAACGCGTGGTCACGCTGACCGGCGAAGCGATGGCAAAACCGGGTAACGTCTGGGCRCGTCTGGGCACGCCGATTGAACACCTGATGCAGGAAGGCCAGTTACAACCGCAGGGCGATAAAAAGATGGTGATCATGGGCGGCCCGCTGATGGGCTTCACCCTGCCATCGCTCAATGTGCCTGTGGTCAAAATTTCCAACTGTCTGCTCGCGCCGTCTGACGCCGAACTGGGTCAGCCGGAGCCGGAAGAAGCCTGTATCCGTTGCAGCCTGTGCGCGGAATCCTGTCCGGCCGGTTTACTGCCTCAGCAACTTTACTGGTTCAGTAAAGGCGAAGAACACGAAAAAGCGCGCAAGCATAATCTGTTCGACTGCATCGAATGCGGCGCATGTGCCTATGTCTGTCCGAGCAATATTCCGCTGGTGCAATATTACCGTCAGGAAAAGGCCGAAATCCGTGCCATCGATGCAGAGACTGCCCGGGCCACCGAAGCCAAAGCCCGTTTCGAAGCCAAACAGGCGCGTATGGAACGTGAGAAATTAGCGCGTGAAGAGAAACATCAGAAAGCGGCAGTGAAGCTGGACGACGTCGCAGCAAAAGAAGTACCTGTCGCTGAAAAAGCCACGGAACAACAGGCCGAAGCCGATCCGCGCAAAGCGGCGCTGGCCGCTGCCATTGCCCGTGCAAAAGCCAAAAAAGCCGCCGCTGAACAGGAAATTCCGGTGGCTTCTGAGCCGGTGCCTGAAACGCCGCCATCTGCAGAAGACGATCGTAAGGCCGCCGTGACAGCCGCTATTGCCCGCGTGAAAGCGAAGAAAGCCGGTAATAACGGCGTTGTCGTGGAAGTCAAAGAAAGCGAACTGAACGTTGCACCACAGCCCTCCGCTGACGACGATCGCAAAGCTGCTGTCGCCGCCGCCATTGCCCGCGTGAAAGCCAAAAAGGCCGCTGCTGCGCAACCTGCGGGCACTGAAGAAAACGTGACAACGTCACCTGCACAGCCTTCCGCAGACGACAAACGCAAGGCGGCGGTGGCGGCTGCCATCGCGCGTGCCAAAGCCAAAAAAGCCGCTGCGCTGAGTGAAGCGCAGGACGCTGAACCGGAAGAAAAAGAAACATCACAACAAGAAAGCGATCCACGCAAAGCCGCTGTAGCGGCTGCGATCGCCCGAGTTAAGGCCCGTAAAGCCGCTCAGACAATGTCGAACGAGGAATAGATGGCCTTCAGGATTGCAAGTTCACCTTTTACGCATAATCGCCAGAACACCAGTACCATCATGATGATGGTGATTCTGGCGTGTATTCCCGGCCTGCTCGCTCAGGTCTGGTTCTTCGGTTACGGCACGCTGATTCAGCTGACGCTGGCTATCGTCATTGCCCTGCTGGCAGAAGGCGCGGTGTTACAGTTGCGCAAACTGCCGGTGAAAAAACGCCTGGGCGATAACAGTGCCCTGCTGACAGCCGTTTTGCTGGGTATCAGCCTGCCGCCGCTGGGCCCGTGGTGGATGGTGGTGCTCGGCACGATTTTCGCCATCATCATCGCCAAACAACTTTACGGGGGTCTTGGTCAGAATCCGTTTAACCCGGCCATGGTAGGTTATGTGGTGCTGCTGATTTCTTTCCCGGTTCAGATGACAACCTGGCTGCCGCCGGATGTTTTACAGCATCATCACGTCGGATTCACCGACACGCTGCTGACCATTTTCACCGGCCATAACAGTCAGGATCTGACCGCGTATCAGTTGAACATGAACGTGGATGGCGTGACGCAGGCGACACCACTGGATGCATTTAAAACCGGTTTGCGCTCCGGCCATACCGCCGATCAGATCCTCGGGACGCCGCTGTTCAGCGGCACACTGGCCGGTCTCGGCTGGCAGTGGATTAACCTCGGATTCCTGGCCGGTGGCCTGTTCCTGATGTGGCGCAAAATCATCAGCTGGCATATTCCGGCCGCCATGTTAGGCATGCTGGTCATTTGCGCAGGTATCGCGTGGGGTCTGGCACCGGAAAACTATCCTTCACCGCTGATCGGACTGTTCTCCGGCGCGACCATGCTGGGCGCGTTCTTTATTGCCACGGATCCGGTGACAGCATCCACCACCCCGAAAGGCCGCCTGATTTTCGGGGGACTGATTGGTTTACTGGTGTGGCTGATCCGCAGTTACGGCGGTTATCCGGATGGTGTCGCTTTTGCCGTTTTACTGGCCAATATCACCGTGCCGCTGATTGATCACTACACACAACCACGCGTTTACGGGCATCGCTGAGGAAGAATTATGTTAGCTACAATGCGACGCCACGGCCTGATTCTGGCTTTCTTTGGCGCACTGATGACCGGTATGACGGCACTGGTCAACCTGATGACCAAGCCGACCATTGAACATCAGGCGCTGTTACAGCAAAAAACGCTGTTTGATCAGGTGATCCCGGCCAGCGTGTACGACAACGATATGCAAAACGAATGTTACAACGTCACTGATGAGTCACTTGGCAGCATGGCACCGCACCGTCTGTATCTGGCGCGCAAAAATGGTCAGCCGGTGGCTGCCGTGGTTGAAACCACCGCGCCTGACGGCTATTCCGGTGCGATTCAGTTGCTGGTGGCGGCTGATTTTCATGGCAAAGTTTACGGTTCCCGCGTGCTGGAACAGCACGAAACGCCGGGGCTGGGTGACAAAATTGAAGTGCGCATTTCCGACTGGATCAAACATTTCGCCAATCAGACCGTCAATGGTGCAAGCGATGAGCGCTGGGCGGTGAAGAAAGACGGCGGTATGTTTGATCAGTTTACCGGTGCGACCATTACACCGCGCGCCGTCGTCCGCTCGGTAAAACGTACGGCGCTGTTTATCGGGACGGTACCGTCTCAGCTTTCCCACCTCACCCCTTGTGGAGCCCGTGATGAGTGAAGCCAAAAAGATAATCGTTCAGGGTCTGTGGACCAATAACTCCTCGCTGGTGCAGTTGCTGGGGCTTTGTCCGCTGCTGGCCGTGACGTCGACTGCCACCAATGCCCTCGGTTTAGGGCTGGCGACCACGCTGGTGCTGACCTGTACCAACGCCATGATTTCCGCATTCCGTAAGTGGATCCCGGATGAAATCCGCATCCCGATTTACGTGCTGATTATCGCCTCGGTGGTCAGTACCGTGCAGATGCTGATCAACGCCTACGCGTTCGGTCTGTATCAGGCGCTGGGGATTTTTATTCCGCTGATTGTGACCAACTGCATTGTGGTCGGACGTGCCGAAGCCTGCGCCGCCAGCAGCCCTGTGCATCTGGCTGCCCTCGACGGTGCGATGACAGGTCTCGGGGCAACCTGCGCAATGTTTGTGCTGGGTTCAATGCGTGAAATTCTCGGCAGCGGCGTGCTGTTCAATGGCGCTGATTTGTTGCTCGGCAGTTGGGCGAAAGTGCTGCGCGTCGAAGTGCTGCATCTGGATAACCCGTTCCTGCTGGCAATGCTGCCGCCGGGCGCATTTATCGGCCTCGGTCTGCTGCTGGCCGGCAAATATCTGATTGATCAGCGTATGAAAGCACGGCAAGCGGCACAGCACGTTGTGGCGGAAGAAAGTCTGCCAAAGGGAAGCGTTCATGAATAAGGAAAAACGCACCGAAATTCTCAGCCGTTTGCGCGATAACAATCCGCATCCCACTACCGAACTGGTGTATACCACCCCGTTCGAACTGCTGATTTCGGTATTACTTTCTGCGCAGGCTACCGATGTCAGCGTGAACAAGGCGACAGCAAAGCTGTATCCGGTCGCCAACACGCCGGAATCGGTTCTGGCGCTTGGCGTGGACGGCGTAAAGGAATACATCAAAACCATTGGCCTGTTTAATGCCAAAGCGGAGAACGTGATTAAAACCTGCCGTATTTTGCTGGAAAAACACCATGGTGAAGTGCCGGAAGACCGCGCCGCGCTTGAAGCGCTGCCTGGCGTTGGCCGCAAAACCGCCAACGTAGTGCTCAATACCGCCTTCGGCTGGCCGACCATTGCCGTGGATACGCATATTTTCCGCGTCTGTAACCGCACGAAGTTCGCGCCGGGTAAAACCGTGGATGACGTCGAAGAGAAATTGCTGAAAGTGGTTCCGGCCGAGTTCAAGCTCGACTGCCACCACTGGCTGATCCTGCATGGCCGCTATACCTGCATTGCACGTAAGCCGCGGTGCGGGTCATGTTTGATCGAAGATTTGTGCGAGAGTAAAGAGAAGGTTTATGCGGAGTGAAAGGGGATTCCCTTTGGATCCCTTTAAATGGCTTTAAATGGCTTTAAATGGCTTTAAAAGCTTTAAAAGCTTTAAAAGCTTTAAATAGAATTGAGTAAATTTCGGTTTCTCAATAACGGTTATCACACGGCCTTTCGTGCCGAAACCGACCAGAGGGGAAAGGCTTTTCCCCTCTGAACTCCCCTCGCTTTTTCAAACATGTGATCCGCGCGCTGGCTATGTTTCAGCAACCGCAGCGACAGGCTGGAAATCTTGCCGCTGCGCGGTTCCTTCGTTTCGGGATTGCAGCCTATGGTCTGCAACCTCTCATTCAGCAAGCTTTCTGAATCGCCCGCAGGATCTTAAATTCAAAAAACAAAATTACTCTGTTTTAGAGAGTTCAATGGCGTGCTCAAAATCCAGCTGAACGGAGCGGCTTCGAGACCTGTGGCTCGAAGACCGAGAGAAGGTAGTGCGCAGCACCTGGATTTGCGCCACTCATCAATACAGCAGAACATGTCCCTTGCGCCAGCGGAGCGCGCAGTGAAAAAGCGCGGAGTCCAGAGGCCCGCGCGTTACCGGGTCTCTGGTCGGTGTGGGCCGATGCCCACGGTGTTGACCTTGAATTTGAATTTGAAGTTAAAAGCCGCCATTGCAGCGGCCTCTGCAATCAAATAAACGATTTCGCCTGCTTCAGCACCACATCACAGGCTTTGGTTTTCACTTTCTCTTTCACCTGCGTCAGCCCGCTCCCCAGATTATTCAGATCCACACTTTGATCTTTACCGGTTTTCAGCAAACCACCCAGACCCTGCTGATAATCCTGGCTTTCAGCACCCGCTGCCGTCTGGATGCCCAGCTTGCTCAGCAACTGATCTTTCACATTCTCAGTGCTGGCTTTGGAAAGTACGTTGTTCTTCACGCAGTACTGCAACACACCTGCGACGTTGTTCGCGCTGGTCGACGTCAGGGCACTGTCGCCGCCACTGAGCAGCGAGGTCAGCGAAGATGTGGTACCGGCAGAACCGGTTTTGCTGCTGGTGCCATTCAGTCCTTCGTTGGCGGCCTGCTGCAGTTGTCCCAGAAGATTATTCGAAGCCTGTGCACCTGCTGAAAGCAAAATACCCGCAGAGGCCAACGCCAGAACAACGGCTTTCAATGTTTTCATGTCTTACTCCATCCATTTCACATAAGTATTGCGGCAAAGCTTGGGCTGAAAGTTTCATTACATCAATAGGAATACCGGACAGAACGTCTTTATTGCGCCACATTTGACGACTTGTTAAGCGCCTGCTGCGCCAGCCAAAGCCCGGCGGCGGTGAAGAAATGCTGCGCCAGCGGCGTTGCCCTGCCCGCTTCGGCGACGACCAGCGCGGCATGACGACTCATCGGCGTGATATCCAGCGGGCAACGTTTCAGTGCAGGATGCATTTCATCAATCAGATGTCCACGCGGCACCAGCGCACAGCCAATTCCGACAAACACGCCCTGCATCAGCTGGAAAATAGACGTGCTTTCCAGCCGCGGATGCAGCTCAAGTCCGGCCTGGCGGAAGAAATTATCCAGATACCGGCGGAAATAGCGGCTCGGTTCAGACAGACACAACGGCAGCGCGGCAACCTGTTCGGCGGTTATCCGTTCAATGCCCTGTAACTGCGGGAAATGATCCGGGTGATACACCACATCAATTCCGCCGTCATCGAGCGGCACCAGCTGGAAGCGCAGCTCATTGAGCGTCGAGAACTCAAAGAAACCGATACCGACATCCACCGAATGGCTGCTCAGCGCTTCAATCAACTGATCAGCACTGACTTCTGCCACGCGGTAATCCAGTCCCGGATGCGCTTCGCTGACCGCCTTAATCAGTTGTGCCAGCGACACGCTGCATTGCGGCATCACGCCGATACGCAAGGTCCCGCTCATGCCCTGTTTCAGCGATTCGACTTCCAGTTTCAGGCCTTCATAGACAGCCACGATTTCCCGCGCCCAGCTCAGCACCCGCAGACCTTCTGCGGTAAAACCTTCGAAGTTATTACCGCGATTGATCAGATTCAGGTCGAGCTCTTTTTCGAGGTTTTTGAGACGCATCGACAGCGTCGGCTGGCTGACAAAGCTGGCTTCCGCCGCCCTGCCAAAATGCCGTTCGCGTTCGAGGTTACAGAGATAGATAAGTTGTTTGATATCCAATTTATTTTCTAATTCAGCCGGTTGTTATGCCTTATCGATTGCTGCTGATTATAAGCCAAAGTCATGATAATGACGCAGCGGATTAAAACCGGCTAAGCCATCCTGACGTTGTTTGCGTGCGCGACGGGCCAGTGCATAGGCCGGATCGCCGTTGAAACCGTGGAATCCGCCCGGATAGATGCTGAATTCCACCGGCACGCCAGCGCGGATTAACCGGCGGGCATAGTCGATGTTTTCATCGAGGAACAAATCAATTGAGCCGACGCCAATCCAGGCCGGTGGTAATCCGCTCAGATCCTCTGCGCGGGCAGCCGCAGCGTAGCAGGAAATATCCGGCAAACCCGCTTCGTGACCGAGGTAGGCGTGCCAGCCGAAACGGTTGTCCTCGCGCGTCCAGGAGAATTCGCCGGTCACCGGATTCGGGTTGGGATCTGTCACGGTGCGGTCGTCGAGCATCGGATACATCAGGTTTTGAAACGCCAGTGTCGGACCGCCCCGGTCGCGGGTCAGCAGCGCCAGAGAGGCCGCCAGCCCGGCACCGGCGCTGTCACCCATCACACCGATATGTGCAGGGTCAATACCCAACGCCTCTGCCTGTGCGGTCATCCAGATCAGCGCCGCATAACAATCTTCCAGCGGGCCGGGGAATGGCGTTTCCGGCGCGAGACGGTAATCCACCGATACAATGACGCAGTCGTGCTGTGCCGTCGTCGGGCGGGTCAGCGGCATCGACTGTTCAGGGCTGCCCAGCACATAACCGCCACCGTGAATATGCAGAATACCCATCCGGCCTTTCCGTTCATGCTGCGGCGAAATCACCACGACACGCACCGCTGGCGCATTTTCGCCACCTGAAATGTGATGCTGACTAACCGTTACCGGCAACCCATCATCCTGTAACAGACTTTCCAGCGCCGCCGTCTGACGTTGCTCGCGCATGGCAGGCAGAACGGAGGCTGTAAGCACACGTTCTGGCATCAGATCCAGTAACGGGCGCAGTTCGGGGTCAACAAGGTGGGCAGTTTTCATGGCGGGATCCATTTATCCGTTTATCATCCCGTCATTTATAACGCCTTGAGCCGGTTTTAAAAAGTCTGAATTGTTATTGCTTATGACTGATTACGTTCAGATTTTTCATGAGGTTAAGCCCATAACCCCGTGAATGCCCATATAAATCCCCACCAGCGCGATCAGCACACTGGAAAAATAAGGCGCCCGGCGCGCCAGCGTGTTTAAACCGCTCCAGCGTTTAGCCGCCTGGCGGACACTGACGGCAGCCGCCACGCCTACAGTTACCAGCGTCAGCGCCAGTCCGATGCTGAAACACACTACCATCGTCGCTCCCAGCGCCAGTTGTTTAAGCTGGATGCAGATCAGCAGCACGGTAATGGCGGCCGGGCACGGGATCAGCCCGCCGGTCAGACCGAAAAATAAAATCTGCCCGTTAGTCACTTCCGTGCTGGCAAAACGTCGCTCAATATCGCTGGCGTGCGCCAGTTCATGGGCGTCCTGATATTCCTGCGGCGACAGGCTGATACGCTTCATGCCGCGCAGGTTATTAAGTCCCCGGGGCTGAACGGGACGCTGAACATTCGCATGCGTGCGGGAATGTCCGTGATGATGGTCATGATCAGCATGATGCCCGTGCGCGTGCTCCTTCTTCCAGAGTTGTTCACCACGAAATGTACGCCAGAACATCCATGCCGCCGTGCCCAGGATGATGACCGCAGACACCAGTTGCAACCACGGCTCGACAGCCTCTGCGGTGAACCGGTTGCTGAGATACATGCCGCCAAACGCGATGATCCAGACAATCGCAGTATGCGAAACCGTGGCCGCCAGCCCCAGTAAAATAGCCTGCCGGACAGTGCCTTTAATCGCAATGATAAAGGCAGCCATCATGGTTTTCGAATGGCCGGGCTCAAGCCCGTGCAAAATCCCCAGCAATATGGCGCTGGGTATAAAGATCCACGCATTTCCCTGCTGTAAAAGGGTAGAAAAGTCATTCATGTTAATGATTCCCGATAAGGTAGGCGCTGGGATTCTACTCCCCCCCAGTATTAAATACACCCCCCCAGTATCCACAAAATGATATGATCGCGCCGTCATTGGTGTCACGGAGGAAGTGAGATGTCCCATACCATTCGCGATAAACAGAAGCTGAAAGCCCGTACCAGCAAAATTCAGGGTCAGGTGGCGGCGTTAAATAAAATGCTGGATGAGCCCCATGAATGCGCGGCTGTTCTGCAACAAATTGCCGCGATCCGCGGCGCAGTGAATGGCCTGATGCGGGAAGTGATTAAAGGCCATCTGACTGAGCATATTGTTCATGAAGAAGATGTTGTGAAACGTGAGGCCGATCTGGACGTCGTACTGAGCGTGCTGAATTCTTACGTGAAATAACCTCCTGTGCCGCAGGTCTGATCACGCCAAAAGGGGCCGAAGCCCCTTCTTTATATTTCCGTCACTGAGTATCGCGATTAGCTTTTGACTTGTTTGGTGGCAAAACCTTTGTTTAGTTTGCGCCAGTACACCAGCCAGGTGATCAGCGCACAGACCACGTAAAACACCAGGAAGACTTTCATCGCGCCAGCCGGTGAACCGGTCAGCGCCAGTGAAGTCCCGAACGCTTTAGGAATAAAGAAACCGCCAATCGCGCCGATTGAAGAGATAAAACCGAGCGCCGCAGCAGTATCCGTCACCGCTTCACGCAGCGCTTCATCATCGCTGGCGCCACGCGCTTTAGCCTGGTCAGTAGTGAGTTTGCGGAAAATCACCGCAATCATCTGGTAGGTGGAGCCACTGCCCAAACCGGCCGTCAGGAACAGCACCATAAATACCGCGAAGAATGCCGGGAAGTTGCCGCCCGCGCCGCCGACCGGCAAGGTCAGGAACAGTAAACCGGCAAAAATCGCCATGACGATGTAATTCACCAGGGTTACGCGAATACCGCCAAGGCGGTCTGACAGCATGCCTCCCGCAGAACGCGCCAGCGCGCCAAAGAACGGGCCGAAGAAGGCGAATTGCAGGATGTTAACGTCGGGGAACTGGGTTTTAGTCAACATCGCAAAACCGGCGGAGAAACCGATAAATGAGCCGAAAGTCGCCAGATACAATATGCTCATGATCCACAGATGACCGCGTTTCAGCACCGGCAACTGCTGGCGGATTGAGGCTTTAGAAGACGCCAGATCGTTCATACCAAACCAGGCAGCAAGCGTACCGATGATCAAAAAGGGTACCCAGATCCACGCCGCATTTTGCAGCCACATGTCCGCACCGTTCGCCAGCGTTTGTTTATCGCTGAAAGCCGCAAACACACCCAGGGAGATGACCAGCGGCGCAACCAGTTGCATCACGCTCACGCCCAGATTACCCAGACCACCATTGATCCCTAATGCGCCGCCCTGCTTCGCTTTCGGGAAGAAGAAGCTGATATTGGACATGCTCGAGGCGAAGTTTGCTCCACCGAAACCGCACAACAGCGCAATGATCAGGAAAACGTTATACGACGTGGTGGTATCCTGCACCGCAAAACCCAGCCACAGGCACGGCAGCACCAGAAACACGGTACTGATGGCTGTCCAGCGGCGGCCGCCGAACAGTGGGATCATAAAGGAGTAAGGCACGCGTAACAGTGCGCCGGACACGGACGGAATAGCGGTCAGCATAAACAACTGATCCGTGGTGAAGTTAAAACCGACTTTATTGAGGTTAACGGAGACCAGGCTGAACAGCATCCAGACGCAGAACCCCAGCAACAAACAAGGCACGGAAATCCATAAATTACGGCTGGCCACTTTATGCCCGGTCTTTTCCCAAAAGGCCGGATCTTCCGGACGCCAGTCCTGCAGCAGGCGTGACGGTTTTTCCGTCGGTGAAGCTGATGTGTGTGACATGTGTACCTCGGTGGCAACGCATTGTTGTTGTAATGATTAAGTTATGTCGCACACACTAGGTAGAGCCCCGCTTCAGGATGTTGATACAAATCAACGCAATCGCAGGTGGATAATGCAGGAAAAATGACCATGAATCCTTTGTGAGTATCCGGTGAAAAAAGAATAAACTGCTAGTATTCATAAAGTTGATGAAGAAATATTCTTTCATCTAATGAAGGTATAAATCAGATGGAAATAAAGGAGTAACCATAAAGAGGTATAGGGAAACTTCCTCTGATCATAAAAAATGCCCACTCTGTACAGGCTGGCGTCAGCCCGGCACGGTATCCGCAGCTTTCGATATAGGTTCAGGAAATACTATTCATGTTTAAACGCGCACTGCCTTCTTTGTCGCTCATCAGCCAGATCACATTGCTGATGCTGCTGCTCGGCCTTCTGGGCATTGGCGGAATGAGCATGGCGGCGTGGATGGCGGGCAGTATCGAAGGCAACGCCCATGCGATTAATAAAGCAGGTTCACTGCGTATGCAGAGTTACCGGCTGTTGTCGCAGGTCCCTCTGAGCGAAACCAGTGCCCGTTATATCAGCCAGATGGAAGCTGACGAAAGCAGCGCCGATTTATTACAGGCGGTAGAGCGCGAAAACCTGCAACCGCAGTTTCTGGCGTTACGTCAGTACTGGCAAACTACCCTGCGCGACCAGCTTCTGGCGGCTAAGCATCCGCAAGATGTATCAGCCAATATCGCCGTATTTGTCGGCCAGCTTGATGTGCTGGTCGCCGCACTTGAGTACAAAACCGAATACCATCTGCAACAGATTTCGCTGATTCAGCGCGGGCTGGTGGCGGTCACTGTATTACTGATGGCGCTGACCATCTGGTTCCTGCGCCGCCATCTGTTAACGCCCTGGAAAAGCCTGCTCGCACAGGCCAGCGCCATTACCGCCGGGGATTTCAGCCACCGCTATCAGCGCAAACGTGTGGCGAATGGCGATGCGCATAATGAAATGGATATTCTCGGCGATTCGCTTAACAGCATGTCGCTGGCGCTGGCGGAGATGGTTGATAATCTGGCGCAGCGCGTGGCAGAAAAAACCGCCGACCTGCAACAAAAAAATCAGATGCTGGATTATCTGTACCGTGTGAGCCGTCAGCTTCACACCAGCGACCCGCTTGAGGTGCGCATGGAGCCGGTGCTGAAAGAGTTACAGTCACTGACTCCGCTGAGCGGCATTCAGTTGCGGCAATACGAAAATAACAGTGTGGAAGTGTTCAATGAATTCAGCCATGCTTCACCCCGTCAGCCTGACAGCCCTAAGGTCGGTGAACATGCGGATGACGGCGGCGAATCCCTGAGCTGGAGCCTGCGCGACGATCGTGAAAATTACGGTGTGTTGCTGGCACAGTTGCCGCCGGGCCAGTATCTGGATGACGATCAGCAGCAACTGCTACATACCCTGCTGGAACAGCTCACCAGCACCCTGATGCTGGCGCGTCAGGCAGAACATCAGCAGCAGTTAATGCTGATGGAAGAACGCTCAGCCATCGCCCGCGAACTGCACGATTCGCTGGCACAATCGCTGTCGTGCCTGAAAATTCAGGTGGCCTGCCTGCAAATGCACGCTGACACGTTCTCTGAAGAAGATAAAAATCTGTTGCAGCAAATGCGTGAGGAACTGAGTACCGCTTATCGTCAGTTGCGGGAACTGCTGACCACGTTCCGACTGACGCTCAATACTCCCGGCCTGCGTGCTGCGCTGCAACATACCGTGGATGAATTCTCGCGCCGCATGGGTTTGTCCATCGGTTTTGATTACCAGATCCCGCCGCGTTCCGTGCCGGCCAATCAGGGTATTCACCTGCTGCACATCGCCCGTGAAGCCCTGAACAATGTTTACAAACACGCTAACGCCACGCAGGTATCGCTTTCACTGCACTGTCATGACGGCGAAATCAACATGTGTGTTTGTGACAACGGCGAAGGCATTTCACAGGACGTCGAGCGACAAAATCATTATGGCCTGATCATCATGCAGGATCGCGCCAGTACCTTACACGGCAGCTGTCGGGTCGCCCGACGCCCGGATGGCGGCACAGAAGTCACGGTGCGTTTCCGTCCGGAAGCCCTGCCTGTCAATCCCCAGGAGCAAGTATGAACGACATCACCCCTTCCACTATTTTGCTGATTGACGATCATCCTATGCTGCGTAACGGCGTGAAACAGCTGATCGCGCTGGACTCGCGTCTCAAGGTCATTGGCGAAGCCAGCAATGGCGAACAAGGCGTTGAACTGGCGAAACAGCTCGACCCGGATCTGATCCTGCTGGATCTGAATATGCCGGGCATGAACGGGCTGGATACCCTCGACAGCATGCGCCAGACCTCGCTTTCCGGTCGTATCGTGGTATTCAGCGTGTCGAATCACGAAGATGACGTGGTGACAGCCCTGAAACGTGGCGCGGATGGTTATTTACTGAAAGATATGGAGCCGGAAGATTTGCTGGCCGCGTTGCATAACGCCGCCGCCGGGAAGATGGTGCTGAGCGAAGCGCTGACGCCGGTGCTCGCCGCCAGCCTGCGTGAAAGCCGCCCGAGCGGTGACCGCGATATTCAGTCCCTTACGCCGCGCGAACGCGACATCATCAAACTGATCGCTGAAGGTTTACCGAACAAAATGATCGCCCGCCGGTTGAATATCACCGAAAGCACGGTGAAAGTGCACGTCAAACATCTGCTGAAAAAAATGAAACTCAAATCCCGCGTCGAAGCGGCGGTATGGGTGTTGCAGAGTAATGTGCTTTAACAAGGTGTTAGCCTTTAAAAACCCTCCTCGCCTCCCCCTTCGCAGGAGGAGGAGCAAAAAGCTAAACCCTCAGTGGCTCGATCAGAAATTCAGCCCCGCATCGTTGCCGTATTGCGGTTGCGCAGTCAGCGGCGGGGATACATTGAGGGTGATCCAGTTTGACGTCACTTTCTGCGATTTACTGTCTTCCACGGTCACCGACAGACGATAAATGTTGGTGGCGTCCGGGGAATCATCCCACGGCGGCACAATCACACTCCAGCCATCGGGATTACGGTTATTCGCGGGTGGCGTCAGGCTCAGCGCCTGCGTATCGCCCTGCCAGCTCAGCGCCACCACTGAATTCAGCGCGCGCAGTTGCAGTTTCAGCGGCACAGTTTCACCCGGCTGCAATGACCACGGCGGCGTGGCTAAAAACACCGACAAGGTTTTACGCTGTTTGAATTCCATCACCGGCATATTATTGCGATCAACCATGTCCATGCGGCTTCCGCGCAGCGAGCGGGCTGCCGCGACATTCCGGAAAGACAATTGTTGATCCAGCGGCACACCCAGCCGGTAATTGAGGGTCAGCTTCACCACATCCTGATTATCGCCATCCTGCCCGGCCTGATGCTCGGCCATCACCGTCACCAGCGGTACCGGTGTGTAATTCACGCCAAACGACACCGCCGAGGGATTACTCTGCCGCGTGCCGTTGCCGAACAAATCCACCTGATTACCGAAATACTGCTCATAACTCAGCGAAGCCCCCAACTGGCGATAGAAAGGTAAATAGCCTTTGGTGGTGATGTCATAGCCACGCGCCTGACGGCGCAGTTGCGCAGACGTACTGCTGTCGGCTTTATAGGACGAAAACGGATGATAATAATTGGTGGAGAAACGCAGGTAATCTGTCCAGGCTTCCGCGCCCAGACTGCCGCGCGTCAGCTGATGATCGAAATCATTATCCACAAAAGCGTTATATCCCAGCATCCACGCGCCGGTGTTGAAGCGCTGGCCCAGGCCGAAATTACCGACAGTGGCATCCGTCTCGCTTTGCAGGCCAATCTGGCTGTAAACCAGATTGGTTTGAGAATTATATAGCGGGCTGAAAAGCCGGCCGGAGCTGCCGTCAAGATTACGCCCGGTCATATCCAGTGAGGTGCTGACTGTTCCCAGCGGCGAAAGCAAACTGCTGGTTTCTTTTTGCACCAGTTTCGCGGCCTGACTCAACGCCAGCGTCTCCGCCTGCACACGCAGGGGATCATCGCTGTCCGTAGTGGTGGCTCCCAGCTCTTTCAGCGTGGTAGCAAGTTGTTTTTCAGTGGCCGTCGGTCCGGTATTGTTATGGATATACTGGCTGCCAAGGCTCGGTAACGTCTGAGACGCTTGGGTCGGGGTGCCATTGTTAAAGACAGAACTTTCGTCGCTGGCAGGCAGAAAACCGCTGAGGTTATAGCTGAGTGCGCCGTATTCGGTGGGTTCTGCCGTCAGCGCACTGGCGCTTACAGCATAGAAGGCGGTTCCCCCAGCCATCAGCAAAGAGGCGCAGGTCTTGCCTGCAAATCGCTTCAATAAATCAGAAAAAAAATCTGTGACGTCAGTCATACCTTACACATTTTGCCCGTAAGGTTTGATCTTACCGCACGGTCAGCATAATTCAACCTTCACGCCACGAACGGCCACATACATCATTTCCTTAAATGAAATCATGCCAATTCATTTCCATAGTGAATACATGGATGATTTGCCGTCACATCACAAAAAATATCACCTAAAATAACACCAAAGATATCATTGCACACATTTGATAACATTTTTAACAAACCAACCATTTATCTTTACAGTCTGTTTTCATTTATCCTTAGCAGGTTAACGATTATCCCGACGCCACCCGACTGCCCTGGCAGAGTGCGTCCGGACCTTAAAGTGATGTATACAAACAGGGAACATAAATGAGCAAAAAAACCTTGCCCGGCGTGACCCGCAGACAAATTCTCTCCTTCACGGCCGCCTCCGCAGTACTGGGTGCCGCCAAAGCCGCAAACGCGGTGACGCTCAAAGGCACGCCCGTGTGGAGCCCCTTTGACGCCAGCCCGCCGCCGCAGATTGAGACCGATGGCTGGGCGTTCTTCACCGACGCCGAAGCCGCTGCTATGGAAGCTATTGTTGACCGTCTGGTGCCCGCCGATGACCTGAGCGTGGGCGGTAAAGATGCCGGATGCGCAGTGTTTATCGACCGTCAGCTGGCCGGATTCTACGGCACCTATTCCCGCCTTTATATGCAAGGCCCTTTCCAGGACGGTACACCGGAACAAGGTGACCAGTCACCGCTGGTTCCGCAACAGCGTTACCGTCTTGGTCTGGCCGCACTGGATAAATACACCCGGTCACAGCATCAGAAATTATTCAAAGATCTGCCCGGTGACCAACAGGATCAAATCCTGTCAGGCCTTGAGAGTGGAAAAATTGCCCTTGATGGGATCGATTCCAAATTGTTCTTCGCCATTGCACTTAAGAACACGATGGAAGGTTTCTTCGCTGACCCGATTTATGGCGGTAACCGCAATATGGTGTCGTGGAAAATGCTGGGCTTCCCCGGCGCACGCTACGACTACCGCGAATATGTCGGCAAACATAACCAGAAACTCGATCTCGAACCGCTGAGCATTTCCGGCGGCGACGCATGGAAAATGAAAAGCTAAGGGCAGAACAATATTATGGCAAAAAAATTACCCAAAACCGACGTGGTGGTGATCGGACTCGGCTGGGCCGGCTCGATCATCGCCAATGAATTGTGCGACGAAGGTCTGAATGTGGTGGCAATTGAACGCGGCCCGTGGCGTGATACGGCGCGCGATTTCAACGTAGCCACCGTTACTGATGAATTGCGTTACAACACCCGTCAGGAACTGATGTTACGCACCCGTCAGAACACCATCACCATCCGCAACAATCCGGCGCAAACGGCTTTGCCGATGCGCGAATGGGGATCTTTCCATCCGGGTAACGGCACCGGCGGCGCAGGCAACCACTGGGCGGGGATCACCTTCCGTTTCCAGCCAGATGAATTCCGCCTGAAAAGCCATCTGACTGAACGTTACGGCGCGAACGCCATCCCGGAAGAGTTAGTTCTGCAAGACTGGGGCACCGACTGGGAAGAAATGGAACCGCATTACGCCTCTTTCGAACGTCTGGCCGGCGTGTCCGGTAAAGCCAGTAACGTGAACGGCGAACATCATGAAGGCGGTAACCCGTATGAAGGGATGCGCTCGATTGAATATCCGACCCGCCCGATGGATCAGCCTTACGGCCCGACACTGTTTGCTGAAGCCGCGCGCAATATGGGCTACAAAGCGTTCCCGGTGCCCTCTTCCCTGATTTCCGAGCCTTACACCAACCCGCTCGGTGTAAAAATGGGGCCCTGTACCTACTGCGGCTTCTGCACCAACTACGGCTGCGCGAACTATTCCAAGGCCAGCGCCATCACCACCGTATTACCGGCGCTGATCCGCAAGGAGAATTTCGAAGCCCGCACCAACTGTGAAGTGATGCAGGTGTTGACCGATTCCACCGGTAAACGCGCCACAGGCGTGGTCTATATCGACTCGTCCGGTGACGAGTGGGAACAACCGGCTGATCTGGTGATCGTCAGTGCCTTTACCTTCGAAAACGTCCGTCTGATGCTGCTTTCCGGCATCGGTAAACCCTATGACCCGGTCACCTTAAGCGGCACCACGGGCCGTAATTACGCTTATCAGACCGCCAACGGTGTGCAACTGTTCTTCGATGACAAAAACTTTAACCCGTTCATCGGTGCAGGCGCGGTCGGGATGGGCATCGACGATTTCAACAACGACAACTTCGATCACAGTGGTCTGGGCTTCTTTGGCGGTGGCAGTATCCGTGTCACACCCATCGGTGGTGCGCCCATCGGCTACCGCCCTGTTCCGCCGGGAACACCGAAATGGGGAAGCGAATGGAAAAAAGCCACGGTTGCCAACTATCTCAGCTCGATGTCGATCGGCTGTGAGGCCAGCAGCTACACCACCAAAACCAACTATCTGTCGCTGGATCCGAACTATAAAGACCGTCTGGGTCGCCCGCTGCTGCGCGTGACCTTCGATTTCCCGGAAAACGATCTGAAAATGGCCGCGTATTGCACCGGTAAAGTGGCCGAAATCGCCAAGGCGATGAATCCGCGTCAGCTGGTCGCTAATCCGATGAAAGGCCACTGGAACGGTACGCCGTATCAGTCTTCCCACGTGGTCGGCGGATTTGTGATGGGCGCGGATCCGTCCACCAGCTCGGTAAACAAACATCTGCAAGTCTGGGATGTGCCTAATCTGTTTGTGGTCGGCGCCTCTGCCTTCCCGCAAAACCCGGGCTATAACCCGACCGGCACCGTCGGCGCGCTGGCGTTCAAAGCCGCCCATGCAATCCGTAACTACTATCTGAAAAAACCGGGAGAGATGATCGCATGAAAAAGTTAACCTCATTCTCACTCGGTTTACTGGCTTTGAGCATCAGCGGGCTGGCCCACGCGGCAGGCGACGGCTCTTTCGAACAGGTGGAACGTGGCCGGTATCTGGCAACGGTGGGCGACTGCGCCGCCTGCCATACCGCCTCCACGCCGGATGCCAAACCTTTCGCCGGTGGCGTACCGATTGAAACACCGTTTGGCCGTCTGGTCGGCGCAAACATTACGCCAGATGTGCAAACCGGTATCGGCAAATGGACGTTCGATGACTTCCAGCGCGCGATGTCCGAAGGCATCGGCCACGGCGGCAAACGTCTTTACGGTGCGATGCCGTTCACGGCCTACACCAAAGTAACCCGCGAAGATAACGCCGCCATCTGGGCGTATCTGCAAACCCTGCAACCGGTGCATCACGAAGTGGAAACCAACCAGTTGCCGTTCCCGTTCAACGTGCGAACCAGTCTGATGGGCTGGAACTGGCTGAACTTCACCCAAGGCGAATTCAAACCGCAGATGGATAAATCAGCGGAATGGAACCGTGGCGCGTATATCGTTGAAGGTCTGGGGCACTGCGGCACCTGTCATACACCGAAAAATATGATTGGCGGCGACAAGGACAGCGAATTCCTGCAAGGCGCGGTGGTGGAAGGCTGGGTTGCGCCGGATATCACCAGCAACAAGCACACCGGTGTCGGCAACTGGACGCAGGAAGATCTGATGCAATATCTGAAAACCGGGTCTAACCGTTTCGATATCGCTTCCGGTCCGATGGCGGAAGAAGTCACTAATTCGTCTCAGCACTGGACGGATGCTGATCTCAAAGCCGTGGCGGTGTACCTGAAAGACAGCGGTCATGACAGCGGCAGCAAAGCCCCTGCGCCGGTGAAAGCCGATGATAAGGCGATGGTGGCCGGGAAAAATATCTATGCTGACCGGTGTTCCGCATGCCATACGCCAGCCGGAAAAGGTCAGGAAGGTCTGTTCCCGCGTCTGGCCGATTCACCGCTCATCAACCAGACCAACGCCACGTCGCTTATCCGCGTGGTGCTGACGGGCAGCCGTCCGGTGGCTACCGACAGCCAACCGACCGCGCCGTCGATGCCATCGTTTGATGCCAACATGAGCGATGCTGATGTCGCTAACGTGCTGACGTATATCCGTAACAGTTGGGGAAATGCCGCCGCGCCGGTTTCTGCCTCAGACGTGAAAGAGTTACGCGCAGAACTGAAGAAATAAGCAGGGATTTGCTGAAATGTTAAAGGCCGCGAGAGCGGCCTTTATTTTGAATGCATCACGGAGAAATCAGTGCCGGGGAGGCATCTGCATAATCTGCACTAACAGATGATCATTATTCTGGTTTAATTGCACCAGATGTTTGCATTCTACTTTTATTGCAGTGAGCTGTTCTTCAGTCAGCGAGTACGGCAGATTAATATCAATGCTGTACATATTCTGCTGCTCAGCCAGTTCAATCAGCCGGACAATATTGGTCTCGTCGCTGACCTGGGTGGAAACTACCTGTAAGGCCAGTGCGCGCAACGCTTCCTGCCTGGATTTTTCTTTTTTCGAACGGGATTTCAGAACCATGCCAAAGAACGGCATCACGCCATAAATAGCGTCGACAAAACTCCATTTCTTTTTGCAGGATGCGGACAAGTATTCCATGTAGTCAAAGGATGCTTGTTGACTGCGCGCATCGGGTACCAGGCGGTTTTCATTCATCCCCTCTTCCTCTTCCTGGTCAGGGTCAATCAATTATTTAATCAATGTATAACGCCGAAGATATTCAGCTATATAATGGCATAATTCACTAACACTTTGCCAGTCGCTTCCGGTGCTTTCCGTAACGGAAACTGACATGTTCTATTACGCTAGCACGATAGCGTCGCCCTGCGGGTCACGCTATGCTAATCACCGGATTTCTTAAAGCAGCAAGCCAATGAATAAAATCGTTTTTGTAGAAGATGATGCAGAAGTCGGCAACCTGATCGCCGCCTATCTGGGTAAACACGATATCGACGTGCTGGTTGAACCGCGTGGCGATACCGCGCAGGCGCGTATTGAAAAAGAAAAACCCGATCTGGTTCTGCTCGATATCATGCTGCCGGGCAAAGATGGCATGACATTATGCCGCGATTWACGCCCGATTTTCCCCGGCCCGATTGTGTTGCTCACATCGCTCGACAGCGACATGAACCACATTTTATCGCTTGAAATGGGCGCCAGTGATTACATCCTGAAAACAACGCCACCAGCGGTACTTCTGGCCCGTTTGCGGCTGCATTTACGTCAGAGTCCGGCGCAGAATAGCCAAAATGAACAACCGGTTCAGACGCTCAAAAGCGGCAATGCCCTGCATTTCGGTCAGTTGTGCATCGACCCAGTTAACCGCGAAGTGACGCTGGTGGATGAAACGATCGTTCTTTCTACCTCCGACTTTGATTTGTTGTGGGAACTGGCAACACACGCCGGGCGCATTATGGATCGCGAAGCGCTGCTGAAAAACCTTCGCGGGGTCAGCTATGACGGGCTGGATCGCAGCATTGATGTCGCGATCTCCCGCCTGCGTCGCAAACTGTATGACAACACCCTTGAGCCATTTCGCATCAAAACCGTGCGCAATAAAGGCTATCTGTTTGCTCCCAACGCCTGGGAGACGTTACAGGAATGAAAAAGCTTTTCATCCAGTTCTTTCTGTTACTGCTGGTCTGTTTTCTGGTGATGGCGATGCTGGTCGGACTGGTTTACAAAGTCACCGCTGAACGTACCGGCCGTCAGTCCATGAACGATTTGATGAAAAGTTCGCTCTACCTGATGCGCAGTGAACTGCGGGAAATTCCGATTAAAGACTGGAACAAGACCATCAATACGCTGGATCTGAATCTGTCTTTCAAACTGCATATCGAGCCGCTCGGAAAACGCAAACTCAGCCCTGTGCTGGATCAACGTCTTAAAGACGGCGAAATTATTGCACTTGATGACGAATACACTTTCATTCAGCGTGTGCCGCGCAGCCATTACGTGCTGGTGGTCGGCCCTATTCCGTACCTGTTTTATATGCATGAAATGCGGCTGCTGGATCTGGGGTTGCTGATCTTCATCGGTTTATCGCTGGCCTTGCCGGTATTCCTGTGGATGCGCCCGCACTGGCAGGATTTGCTGCGGCTGGAAAACTCCGCGCTGCGCCTCGGTAACGGCCATCTCGACGAACGTATTGATTTTGATTCGACCTCCAGCCTTAACCGGCTGGGCGTGGCCTTTAACCAGATGGCAGACAACATCAGTACGCTGGTCGCCAGTAAAAAACTCCTGATCGACGGTATCGCCCATGAGCTGCGTACGCCGCTGGTACGTCTGCGTTACCGGCTGGCGATCAGTGAAAACCTGCCGGAATCCGAACAAAATGCCATCAACCGCGATATCGGGCAGCTTGAAGCGCTGATCGACGAATTGCTGACTTATGCACGTCTGGACCGTCCGCAGGTGGCGCTTAACCTGGAAAAAGTCAATCTGGCCGAATGGCTGGAAGACAAAGTCGATGATTTCCGGCTGATCACCGAGCGCACCATTCTCTATGACGCGCCGCAAAATGCCGATTTCGGCGGCGTGGATTTACGTCTGATGGAGCGTGTGCTGGACAATCTGGTCAATAACGGTCTGCGCTATTCACAACAGACATTGCGCGTCAGCCTGTGGTTAGACAGTGAACTCGCCTGCCTGCAGGTTGAAGACGACGGGCCGGGCATCCCGCCGGAAGAACGTACCCGCATCTTTGAGCCCTTTGTTCGCCTGGACCCGAGCCGTGATCGCGCCACCGGCGGCTGCGGGCTGGGGCTGGCAATCGTCCATTCCATCGCCGTCGCTTATCAGGGGCGTATCGCCGTTGACGGCAGCCCGCTCGGCGGTGCCAGTCTGCGTTTCAGCTGGCCGGTAAAACCCACATTCAATCTGGCTGCAGAACAGCCTAATCACGAAAATCAGGAAGGGAGCCACAATGACCATCGCCTATAAAAAATTACACGACACCTTCGCCCGTTTGTCCCGCTTCGGCCATTTATCGGCTATTGCAGGCTGGGATGCCGCGGCCATGATGCCACCGGAAGGCGGACAAGCCCGCTCGGAAGCGCTGGCTGAACTGAGCGTGCTGACGCATCAGATCCTCACGGCGAAACAGGTCGGTGAATGGCTGGAACAGGCCAGCGGCGAACAACTTAATGACGTTGAGCAGGCCAATCTGCGCGAAATGCGCCGTCACTATCAGCAGGCGGCTTTGCTGCCGGAAAGCCTGGTACAGGCAAAATCACTGGCCGGCGCACGTTGCGAGCAGGCGTGGCGTATCCAGCGTAAATCGAACGACTGGGAAGGCTTCTCGGATAACCTGAAAGAAGTGGTTAAGCTGAGCCGTCAGGAAGCACAGTTGCGCGCCGAGGCTGCGGGCATCAGTCGTTACGACGCCCTGCTCGATTTATACGAACCGGGCATGACCTCACAGAAGCTGGATGTGCTGTTTGGCGATCTGAAAACCTGGCTGCCGGACCTGTTACAAACCGTGGTTGAAAAGCAAAAATCCGAAACCCGTATTGCGCCACAGGGGCCGTTTGACATCGAAAAACAGCGGCAGCTTGGTCTGAAAGTGATGGGTAAACTGGGTTTTAATTTCGATGCCGGTCGTCTGGATGTCAGCGCGCACCCGTTCTGTGGCGGGGTTCCGCAGGATGTACGTATCACCACGCGTTACAATGAAAATGAGTTCCTCAGCGCCATGATGGGAGTTATCCACGAAACCGGTCATGCACGTTACGAGCAAAACCTGCCAAAAGAATGGCTGGGCCAGCCGGTTTCCAACGCCCGTTCGATGGGTGTTCACGAATCACAAAGCCTGCTGTTTGAAATGCAACTGGGTTGCAGCGAGCCGTTCCTGAAATCTGTGTATCCGCTGGTTATCGAGCAATTCGGTCACCGTGAAGGGCTGGATGAAAGCAACTTCATGAAGCTGAACCAGCACGTCCAGCCGGGCCTTATCCGTGTTGACGCCGATGAACTGAGCTATCCGGCACACGTCATTCTGCGCTATGAAATCGAAAAAGCGCTGATGGAAGGTGAAATAGAAGTTGATGATATTCCGGCCCTGTGGAACAGAAAGATGCAGGAATATCTTGGCATCGACACTGTCGGCAACTACCGCGACGGCTGCATGCAGGATATCCACTGGACCGACGGTGGCTTCGGTTATTTCCCGACATATACCCTCGGCGCGATGTACGCCGCGCAGTTGTTCCAGACGGCTAACAAAGCCATTCCGACGTTGCAGGATGACATTGTCCGCGGCGACCTGACCGCCCTGTTCCAGTGGCTGCAACAGAATATCTGGCAGCACGGCAGCCGGTTCACGACAGATCAGCTGATGAAAAACGCGACAGGCGAAACGCTGAATCCGGCGTTCTTCCGGGCGCATCTTGAAGGGCGATACTTGTAGGCGGAAGGCGTGCGTTGTCGATTTTTTAAATATAAATCAATAAGTTGAAGTTTTCTTTAAAAGGGAAGTTGCCATTAATACCCCCTCCCCGCCTCCCCCTTCGCAGGGGGAGGAGCAAACACGTGGTCCGCTCCCTCCCCTGCGAAGGGGAGGGCTGGGGTGGGGTTTTAAAGCAAAATCAATAAGTTGAAGTTTGCATTAAACGCAAACACGCGATCCACTGCCCCGTAGCAACCCCATCGCTATATCCTCCAATTTCACCGTAATTTCCTGATTTTATTACGCCCCCCTCCTTTGTACATTCCGTTACACACCGAAACCAATCACTCACGGACAACCAGATCCAACACGCCTAGTATTCTTCATACCGGCCCCGCAGTGGGGTGGACACTTAAACAAAAATTCTGAGGAATTAAAGATGAAAAAAGTATTAGCTCTGGTTGTAGCCGCTGCAATGGGTCTGTCTTCTGTCGCTTTCGCTGCTGAAACTACTGCAACTCCGGCGCCAGCTGCTGCTGCAACTACCGCTGCTCCAGCACCTGCTGCCAAGCATGTGACTAAGCACAAAACTCACAAGAAAGTAGCTCAGAAAGCCCAGGCTGCTAAAAAACACGTGAAACACGCTAAGAAAGCGGCTCCAGTAGCTCAGAAAGCCCAGGCTGCTAAAAAACACGTGAAACATGCTAAGAAAGCGGCTCCAGTAGCTCAGAAAGCCCAGGCTGCTAAAAAACACGTGAAACACGCTAAAAAAGCGGCTCCAGCTGCAAAAGCAACTCCAGCAGCATAAGTAGTCAGTAAAAGTCTTTGTGAGCGTATCTACTCACCATTATCAAGACTGATGATTTAACACCCGGTTCGCCGGGTGTTTTTTTCTCCGGTTTTCTATCTTGAGGTACTGATGGAAGATGCTGCGCCGCTACCTGTTCGAAATCACCCTGTGTTCCCTGATCCTTTGCGGTCTGATCACCCTGTTCTTCTACTTCTGAGATACCCCGCGATGACGCCCGTCATCGGCTCAAAAGGCTGAGTTACCAGACAAATATATCCACCACGAAACATAACCGTCTATAATSGTTCCATAATTACGGCTTCCCGGGTTCTCCCTGTTTTCAAGGTCAGAATGTTATGCGCATCGCGTTACCGCTGTTTTTGTGCTTTTTCTGTTTTACCGCCAGTGCCCTTGTACATGCAGACTCTCCTGATGATGCAGATTCCGACACACCTTCCATCAGCATGAAAGAAAAAACGGCCCTTTTCTTTGGTCACGATCAGCGCACACCTGTGGCTGCGGCGGCGCACTGGCCATGGCAGGCCATCGGGCAGATTGAAACCGAGAGCGGCAATTTATGCACCGCGACGCTCATTTCTAAACATCTTGTCCTCACGGCGGGCCATTGTGTGCTGGCGCCTCCGGGCAAAATAGACAAAGTCGTGGCGCTGAGATTCATTTCTCATGATCAGAAATGGCGATATCAGATCACCGCATTACAAACGCTGGTGGATCCGAAATTGGGCAAGAAACTGAAAGCGGATGGCGATGGCTGGATTGTTCCGCCTAAAGCGGCACCGTTTGATTTCGCACTGGTTCGCCTGACAGATGAAAAACTGGCATTGCCGATCAAACCCCTGCCATTGTGGGAAGGCTCCCGTGACAACTTGACCGCTCTGCTGAAACAGGAAGGCAGGAAAGTGACCCAGGCCGGATACCCGGAAGATCATCTGGATGATTTGTATGTACATCAGGATTGTCTGATCACCGGATGGGCGCAACCGGGTGTGTTATCGCATCGCTGCGATACTTTGCCGGGCGACAGCGGCTCACCGCTACTGCTGAAAAATGCCGATGGCTGGTCGCTGGTCGCGATTCAAAGTTCCGCGCCAGCGGCACAAGACCGTTATCTGGCCGATAACCGTGCGCTGGCCGTTCCGGCCATCCGCGATGCCCTGAATACGCTGTCCTCAGGTGTGATCAGTGCGAGCACGCCGGTAACGACGCCCGCTCAGTAACCGTAAGCATCACCATTTCAGAGCATAAAAAAACCGCCTTCGTGTATCAGGCGGTTTTTTAGTTTTTAGAACCGGTTAAACCAGTTGCTCCATGGTCTGCAAAATCCGTTTATCCGAAATCGGATACGGCGTGCCCAGTTGCTGAGCGAAATAGCTGACGCGCAGTTCTTCAATCATCCAGCGTATTTCTTTCACCTCATCACTTTGCTGACGCACCGGCGGCAGTTTGTTGAACCACTGCTGCCATTGCTGCCGGATGTTTTCCACTTTCAGCATCTGCGCACGGTCGCGGTGCGGATCCATTGCCAGTTTGTCCATCCGGCGTTCAATGGCCTGCAAATAGCGCAGCGTATCCGGCAGACGTTTCCAGCCATTTTGCGTCACGAAACCGCGATAAATCAGGCCGGACATCTGGGTTTTGATATCTGAAAGCGCCAGCGCCATGTTGATATCGATCCGTCCTTTCAGCCGTTTATTGATGCTGAAAACGGTCGTCAGAATTTGCTCCACCTGAATCGCAATCTGCACCACCGTATCATTCAGGTTGGCGCGCACGTGCTCATGCAGTTTTGCGAAATCTTCTTCACGCCACACCAGCCCGCCGGACTCCGCAATCAGTTTGTCGATGCCGCAGGAAATGCAGTCGTCAATCAGATCCAGCACTTTGCCATACGGGTTAAAATACAGCCCCAGTTTGGCTTTGTTCGGCAACTTCTCATGCAGGTATTTGACCGGTGAAGGAATGTTCAGCAGCAGCAGACGTCGCATTCCGCTGAGCATTGCCTGTTGCTGTTCCAGTTCACTGTCAAACAGGCGGATCGCTACGCTGTCTTTCTCATCCACAATCGCCGGATAAGCTTTTACTTCATAGCCGCCGCGCTTTTGTTCGTAGCGTTCCGGTAAGGTACCAAAGCTCCAGACATGCAGATCGCGTTGTTCGATACCGTCATCAGCCACCGCAGAAAGCGTTTGCTGAACCTGCTCTTTCAGGCCAGATTTCAGCGCGGCCAGGTCTTTGCCCTCGCGCAGCGTTTTGTTTTTATCATCGACAATGCGGAACGTCATTTTGAGATGATCGGGCACCTGATCCCACTGCCAGTCTTCACGTGACACCGTCACGCCACTCATCTTACGCAGTTCCTTTTCCATCGCATCCAGCAACGGCATCTCGAACGGTTTGATGCGCCCGAGCAAGGCATCCGCGTAATTTGGCGCAGGCACAAAATTGCGGCGAACGGGTTTTGGCAGCGATTTAATCAGCGCCATGATCAGATCACGACGAATGCCCGGGATCTGCCAGTCAAAACCTTCTTCACTCACCTGATTGAGCAGCGGTAAAGGAATATGTACCGTTACGCCGTCAGCATCGGTACCCGGCTCAAACTGATAGGTCACGCGCAGTTTGAGATTGCCCTGATGCCAGAAATTCGGGTAATCGTGAGCGCTGATATTGCCCGCGCCCTCTTTGATCAGCATGCTTTTTTCAAAGTTCAGGCTGTCCTGCGGCTGCGTTTTCCACCAGGTATCAAAATGACGCGCCGACACCACTTCCTGCCCGATGCGTTGTTCATAGAACAGGAACAGGGTTTCGTCATCAACCAGAATATCGCGGCGACGGGATTTGTGTTCCAGCTCTTCCACTTCGGTGCGCAGACGCAGGTTAGCGCGGAAGAACGCATGACGGGTCTGCCAGTCGCCTTCCACCAGCGCATGCCGGATAAACAGTTCCCGTGACACGACCGGATCAATCGTGCCGTAATTCACCCTGCGTGCCGCCACAATCGGCAGGCCGTAGAGCGTGACTTTTTCCGTCGCCATCACCGCGCCCTGGGCTTTTTCCCAGTGCGGCTCGCTGTAACTGCTTTTCGCCAGATGCTGAGCCAGCGGCTCGATCCATTCCGGTTCGATACGCGCGGCAATACGCCCCCACAGGCGGCTGGTTTCCACCAGTTCGGCGACCATCACCCATTTCGGCGGTTTTTTGAATAATCCGGAGCCAGGGAACACCGCAAAACGGGCATTGCGTGCACCGGTATATTCCTGCTTATCGGCATCTTTCTGGCCGATATGCGACAGCAAACCGGTCAGCAATGCGCAATGAACTTCGCGGTATTCAGCCGGCAGGCTGTTCACCGGCAGCCCCAGTTCTTTCACTACCTGACGCAACTGGGTGTAAATGTCCTGCCACTCGCGCACGCGCAGATAGTTGAGGAAATCGCTGCGGCACAATTTGCGGAACTGTGCAGAAGACAGCGCTTTCTGCTGCACCTGCAGGTGATCCCACAGGTTTACGAATGCCAGGAAATCAGAGTCTTTGTCGGCAAAGCGACGATGTTTTTCATCGGACGCCTGCTGTTTTTCCATCGGACGCTCGCGCGGATCCTGAATCGACAGCGCGGCGGTAATGATCATCACTTCACGTACGCAGCCGTTTTTCTGTGCTTCCAGCACCATGCGCGCCAGACGCGGATCCACCGGCAACTGCGCCAGTTGACGACCGAGCGGTGTCAGCGTATAGCGACCATCGACGGCGTTATTAATGGCGTTCAGCTCTTCCAGCAGACGGACGCCATCCTGAATATTGCGTTTGTCCGGCGCCTCAACAAACGGGAATGCAGCGATATCACCCAGCCCCAGCGAGGTCATTTGTAAAATGACGGAAGCCAGATTGGTGCGCAGAATTTCAGGGTCGGTAAATTCCGGGCGCGAGAGGAAATCCTGCTCGGAATACAGGCGGATACAGATACCTTCGGAAACACGTCCGCAGCGGCCTTTACGCTGGTTAGCCGACGCCTGCGAAACCGGTTCGATCGGCAGGCGCTGCACTTTGGTGCGGAAACTGTAGCGGCTGATACGCGCGGTGCCGGGATCAATGACATATTTGATACCCGGCACGGTCAGCGAGGTTTCGGCGACGTTGGTCGCCAGCACGATACGGCGACCGGAGTGCGACTGGAATACGCGGTTCTGCTCGCTGTTCGACAACCGCGCATACAGCGGCAAAATCTCGGTGTGAGGCAAATCCAGACGGTTCAGCGCATCGGCGGTATCACGAATTTCACGCTCACCGCTCATGAAGATCAAAATGTCGCCCATGCTTTCGCGACCGAGTTCATCGACCGCATCGAAAATCGCCTGCAACTGGTCACGATCCACATCATCTGCGTCATCCACAATCGGGCGATAACGCACGTCAACCGGATACGTCCGGCCGGAAACCTCAATGATCGGTGCATGATTAAAATGACGCGAGAACCGCTGCGGATCGATAGTTGCCGAGGTAATAATGACTTTCAGATCGGGGCGTTTTGGCAGCAACTGACGCAGGTAACCGAGGATAAAGTCGATATTCAGGCTGCGTTCATGCGCTTCATCGATGATCAGCGTGTCGTACTGCATCAGCATGCGATCCTGCTGGATCTCCGCCAGCAAGATGCCGTCGGTCATCAGCTTAACGAGGGTGTTTTCACTGACCTGATCGTTAAAGCGAACTTTATAACCGACCGTGTTACCCAGCGTGGTATCCAGCTCATCGGCAATACGGTTGGCCACAGTACGCGCCGCCAGACGTCGCGGCTGAGTATGACCAATAACGCCTTTAATCCCGCGACCGAGTTCCATACAGATTTTCGGGATTTGCGTGGTTTTACCGGAGCCGGTTTCACCTGCGACAATCACTACCTGGTGATCGCGGATAGCGTTATAGATGTCTTCTTTCTTCTGGCTGACCGGCAGGTTTTCCGGGTAGCTGATTTTTGGCCGTGAGGCTTCACGGGCACTGACTCTCTTCAGGCTCTCGTTGATGGCGGTCTGGATTTCAGCACTTAACGCGTCGAGTGCTTCAGGTTTATCAATCTTTCTGGCACCCTGCAAACGGCGTTGCAGGCGTTGCCGGTCACGTAGCATCAGCCCGTCTAACTGCGCTGATAATGCCGCGAGCGGTGATTTCACGTTCACAATTCCTTGTTGCATGTCAGCCGGAGAGCAAAACGTCTGCGCCAGCTGAATCTGAATGGGTGATGAGGAAGGTTTAAGCCTTGCCTGCTTGTGTCTATGTTAACACAAGGTATTGAACATGCTGAAAACGGGTGATTACGCCGCAGGATTAAAGTTGTTCAAAAAAATCGATGATAGGTCTCTAAATATTGCGCTATCACTGAATAAGCTTTGTGAATAAAGTAAGTTCCATTCGGGGGACGTTCTGGTTATAAAAAACCATTCCCTATGTATCACACAGTTAAGGAACTCACTAATGAGCAAAGTACTCGTTCTGAAATCAAGCATTCTGGCTAACTTCTCTCAGTCAAATCAACTGGCCGATTACCTGATTGCACAGTATCAGTCTGCAAACAGCGGTTCTGCCGTGACAGTTCGTGACCTGGCGGCTAACCCAGTCCCTGTATTAGATGGCGAACTGGTTGGCGCACTGCGTCCTTCCGATGCTCCGCTGACGCCACGTCAGGAAGAAGCACTGGCGCTGTCTGACACCCTGATTGACGAACTGCAGGCGCATGACGTGATCGTTATCGCTGCACCCATGTACAACTTCAACATCCCGACTCAGCTGAAAACATATTTCGACCTGGTTGCCCGTGCTGGCGTGACCTTCAAATACACCGAGAAAGGCCCTGAAGGTCTGGTGAAAGGCAAACGCGTTATCGTTCTGACCAGCCGTGGTGGTATTCATAAAGACACCCCAAGCGACCTGGTTGCCCCATACCTGTCTCTGTTCCTGGGCTTCCTGGGGATGAGCGACGTAGAATTCGTTTACGCGGAAGGTATTGCGTACGGTCCTGAAGTGGCGACTAAAGCACAGACTGATGCGAAAGCAGCAATCGATGCCGCCATCAAAGAACTGGCTGCTGCATAATTATCGTTATCACAATCTGAGCACCCATTCACTTAAGAATCTGTCCGTTCCGCTCAGATGATGTTGTGATAAAGCTATTGCGCGCTGAAAGGCGCGCTTTTTTTTGCCTGCGATCCTCTGCTTACTTCTGCAACCATTTACCGTTGATGCCCCGCACATATTCGCCCTTTCCGGCGCGGGCGACCAGCTTTTGTCCGGCGAGTTTTGCCACATCGTCGGTGCTGACGTTATTGTCCCGCGCCACCTGTTCGTATTGCTGTTTGCGCCCCTCGTTAATTTTTGTCGCCAGCGCGACACTGTCGGCGTCTTGTTTCAGCGGTGCCAGATAGCCGGACAAGGTTTCACCCACGCGCCCTTGCTGTTTGGCTTCATTGAGCGTTAACGCGAACGCCTGACTGCAAAACAGTAAACCCCCCGTCAGTAACATCAGGCTGATTCTCCTGATGCTGTTTTTATTGAAAAATATCGCGGACATAGTGGCCCCTAGAATAAATCGCTTTGATTCTTCAACAGATTTTCCACGTCTTTATCCACTTTGATATGGATCTCGTGTTCGATTTTCACGTTCATGTTGATGGTGATCGGCTCTTTCGGCGCGGCCAGTTCGATACGCGGCACGCAACCGCTGAGCATCATTACGCAAAGCGCCACGCCCGGGCCGACAACTCGCAATTTCATTGTTCCTTCCTCACTGTTGGATCCTTTTTCTGTCCCGCCGCAGACGGATTTTTTGACAGCGCATCAGCAGGCAAAGACATCTGCTGTTGCAGCCATTCCTGAAGATTGTCGCCAAAACGCAAACTGCGCCAAAGCTGATAGATATTTTCCTCATGGGAATAATTGAGGACAATTTCACGTTTTTCTTTATCGCCACCGTGCGTCGTGTCGGTGTAATTCACACCGTCAACTTTAGCCTTCATGGTCAGCACACCAAGATTATCCAGACTGACCTGCGCATCGGAACGGCTGATTTCCAGATAGCGCAGCAGGCCAATGACCATATTGTTGGCGAAATTGCCGCTGGCCATTGCATCGGCAAATTGCGGGTCGAGGCGCAGCGTCAGGCTGCCGTCGTTTCTGATCCAACCGTTATGAATGATCCACTGCGGATTTTCCACATACAGCGGCAACTCACCATAAATCACACCGGACATCGCCAGTTGCTTGGGTTTCAGCGCAGTAAACAGTTCGCTGAGATTGATTTTTTCCAGCTTCAGCACGGCCGCATCATGCTGCGGCATACGCAGCGCCGACAAGCTGAGATGACCACGCAATATATCGACGCCGAGATTGCTCAGGGTCAGTGGCGTTTGTTCACTCCACGGATAATGTCCCTGTAAATCGGCCGTCACGTTCTGCATTTTGACCAGATTGTTCACTTCGCCGATACGCAGCGTCACCGGCTTTTTCACGCCGAGCTGCCAGACCTGATCCTGAAGGCGATACGGCAGGCTGAAATCCAGCCCGCTCAGGTCGCCGTCTTGCATCCAGAAGCCCCCGTTTTTCACCACCCAGTGACCACCCGCGACAAATCCCTGCCCGCGCGCGGCCGAAAATGCCGACTGCGCATAGAAGGTTCCTTCACGTAATTTGATGTTCAGATCCGGCGTGAGAAGCGGCTGGAACGCGGTCAGTTGCTGTTTCGGCCACCAGCCTTCCCCGCGCAGACGTTCGCCATCCCAGCGCCCGTTGAGCCGGATCGGGCCGATCGGTTTGGCATCCAGCATCCCGCGCATGATGAAACTGTCCGGGCTGCCACCGCTGAGCTGTAACGTCAGCGTGGCGGGCGGCAGATAGCCGCCGTTCGCCAGCGAAATCTTCTTCGCCACCAGTCTGATGTCCCCTTTAAACGCCGTTGGCTCATCAGGATACTGCGGTTTGAAGCGGGCGGATGGCGGACGTTTCCAGATCAAAGGGTGTTCGAGCGTAAGGCGCGGCGCATCGACATCTGCCAGCCCGTAATGCAGGCGGTCAAAGCCCGTCGAGAGCGAATTAATGCTGATCAGATTGTCGTGCCACTGGCCTTTGCCAGACATGTCCCAGCGGCCGTTCAGTGGCGGCAGATGCCCGTTGCCCCAGTAATTGAAATTCCACAACCCAATGTCCGGCCAGAACGCCAGCGATTTCCCGCTGAGATGCAGATCAAACGCGCCCCAGAAACTGTGACGTGCTTTGAGGATCGCTTGCAACGGCCCGCTCACGCCCTCTGCGGAGACTTTGACCCCCGCCAGTGGCCAGCGCGCATCGCTGATGGTCAGTTCCGGCGTCGGCTTACCCCACGCCCGTAACAGCGAACCGCTGCGCAATGAAAGCGTCGGGTTAAGCACCGAGCCGCTGAGCTGACCGGGCAATGACGCACTCAGAGACGTGGTCTGTAAATTTGCCTGACCGGTCAGGCGGAAACCTAAATCGCTGTCGAGTAAACCAATGCGTCCCGGCCCGAGCGTCAGCACCACGTTGGCCTTGCCGTTGTGGCCCTGCGTCAGCACATTCAGCCTTGCGGTAATGTGGGTCTGATCAAACGCCGGTGACCAGTCGCTGAGCGTCAGATTTACGCCCCCTGCCAGGGGTTGTGCGGCATAAGGCCAGCGCCATTGTCCCTGCGTGATCTGTAATTCGTTATTGTTGAGTTTCCATGGCAGCATCGCCAGAGGCTGATCACTGCCCTTTTCGGTCAGCGTCAGAATACCGTCGGTTGCCTGCCAGCTCAGCGTAATATCCAGCGGCTGAGGCACCTGCGCCGTTTGCATTTCGGCGTGCAGTTCGCCGGATTCAGGCAGATGATCGAGATTCGCTGGCAGCAGCAGTTTACCGCTGAGCGTCACCGGCTGCGTACTGCCCGGCGGCGTCAGACTGAATGAACGGATGGCAAGCTGACGGTTACCGTCAAGCACGGCGTCAAGTTTCAGGGCATCGCCATTCACAGAAAGATGTTGTACGCCGTCCAGATTACTGAGCTGCACACTGGCGGCGTAATGCTGCCACGGCGTTACAGAAAGCTGGCCGATACTGACGTCACCGGCAGGCAGGAGTTGCTGTATCTCTGCGAGGGAAAGCGTTGACTGACTTTCGCTTTTGGGCAGTTTTGCCAGACAGGCGGTATCGACCGTCAGCGCATCAAGCTTCAGCGCCCATTGGCCGGTGTTATGACTGAGGCGGGCATTTCGTGCCGTCGCGAGCGTGCAGTCCCCGGCCTGATAGCGCACGCCCGGCAGTTGCAGGACGCCGTGCGACCAGTGCGGAGAACCACTCAGCACCAGTTGGGTTCCGCCCGGCAACCAGTGGCTGGCAACAACGGGCAACCAGCGCGGCACGGTTTTCCATAACACCCACAACAGCAGCGCAATAATCACCACTATACTCAGGAGTATCTGCGCGCTTTTCTTCAGTCCGTTCCTCATGACTTGCCTTGTCTTATGCTTCACTAAATGATCTAAACGCCCGCAAGATATCATAATTAGCGTAACAACTGATGACAGGAATGCCAGAGCACCTGAATCAAATAGCACAGGATAAATTGTCTGCCTTCCTGCGCTCTGCTAGTTTGATGGCATATTGCGAATTGTTTCTGAAACTGTTTATTCCTTATAAAACATGCGGAAGCCGTTTCGCCAGAGATTCAAACTCACTGCGGAGAAACACCATGAAAGTGGCTGTCTACAGTACTAAAAATTACGACCGGAAATATCTGGAACTGGTCAACGCGCATTATGGCTATGAACTGGAATTTTTCGACTTTCTGCTGACCCCGCAAACAGCGAAAACGGCGGTAGGTGCCGATGCAGTCTGCCTTTTCGTGAATGACGATGGCGGCCGCGAAGTGCTGCAGGAACTGGCCTCTCTGGGCATTAAAACGCTGGCACTGCGTTGTGCGGGCTTTAACAATGTCGATTTAGATGCCGCAAAAGAACTGGGAATTTCGGTGGTGCGCGTACCGGCTTATTCGCCGGAAGCGGTGGCTGAGCATGCAGTGGGAATGATGATGTGTCTTAACCGCCACATCCATCGCGCTTATCAACGCACGCGTGAAGCCAACTTCTCGCTGGAAGGTCTGATCGGTTTTAACATGTATCAGCGCACCGCCGGTATTATCGGTACGGGTAAAATTGGCGTGGCGACGATGCGGATCCTGAAAGGTTTCGGCATGCGCATTCTGGCGTTTGATCCGTATCCCAGCCCGCTGGCCCTCGAACTCGGCGCGGAGTATGTCGACCTGGATACGCTGTATGCCGAATCCGATGTCATTTCGCTGCACTGCCCGCTGACACCGGAAAATCATCATCTGCTTAATGCAGAAGCCTTCTCCAAAATGAAAGACGGTGTGATGATCGTCAACACCAGTCGTGGCGGATTACTGGATGCCACTGCCGCTATCGATGCCCTGAAAAAGCAAAAAATCGGCGCACTGGGCATGGACGTTTACGAGAATGAACGCGATTTATTCTTCGAAGACAATTCTAACGAAGTGATCCTTGATGACGTCTTCCGTCGTCTGTCGTCCTGCCACAACGTGCTGTTCACCGGCCATCAGGCCTTCCTGACCAGCGACGCACTGACCAGCATTTCAGAAACGACGCTGTTGAATATTGATCAGCTGTCGAAAGGTGTGGTCTGCCCGAACCTGCTTTAATCACGTAATCAGCATCATCATTATAAGGCTCACTCCGGTGAGCCTTTTTACTTTCTGCATCTGCGCTGAAACACACTCAGCGGCTCAGCACCCGGCTGATTTCCGGGCCGTAGCCGGTGAGGGTCAGGACATCATCAGCCAGCGTGACCGAGGAAAATGGCAGGCTGCTTTCGCCGTCGACCATGCCTTTCAGCGTAATAAAATCAGTATTGTCTACACGGTCATAACCGCCACGGTGATCGTGACCGGCGAAATAGGCGCGAACGTCGTACCGGCACAGCAATTCCACCAGCGTTTCACAATTCCACAGGTTGTGGCTGTTAACCGGTGTCAGCGGATAATGGCCGAAAACCAGTACCACCTCGCACTGCTCACGCGCCTCAAGCAGGTTTTTCTCAATCCATTCAAGCTGTTTCGGCCCGACCGCACCGTTCCAGGGCTGCGCCTGCGACTGCTGACATTCTGTCAGTTCTTCCAGCATATATTCTGCTAACTGGCGGTCATCGGCATTGGCGTGGTTGCAATACAAACTGACGTCGTTACCGTCGATGACCAGAAAACGATAGCCCGGCAAACTGAACGAATAATAACTTTTCGGTAAACCGATGGCCGGTTTCTGCGCCCCGAGATGCTCGGAAATCACCTGCGCGTCGTGGTTGCCGATCACCGCCGCATGCGGGTGGCGCAGCGCCTCATAACGGGCAAGAACGGCCTGAAAGCTGCTCCAGTCGCGGTCCACCAGATCACCCAGCGTGACCACAAAATCGAGTTTGAGATCATTAAGCTCATTGATGGCGGTGGCCAGTTTATTCAGGCTGTTGCGGTAATAACGGATTTTTTGGGGTTCGGCATCCGCATACTGCGGGTCGGCAATCAGCCCGAAACGCAGCCGTGTGCCAGTGACCAGCGCATCGTGAACGTCCGGCAACTGATAAAATGCACTCACGTTGCCCAGCGCCAGCGCCTGCCGTTCGGATATCAAAGGGGATAAAGTGGTGACGGCCATAACATTCTCCTGTCGGGATCTTAACGGATCCCTGCCCGCATAAAGGATTGAACAAACTGACGCTGAAATATCAGAAATAACACCAGCAGTGGCAACACGGTCATCAGGGTGGCGGCACTGATCAGCGCCCATTGCACGCCCTGCTCCGGCGCGGAAAACAACTGCAGTCCGACCGTCACCGGCCGCACTTTGACGGAATCGGTGATCACTAACGGCCAGAGAAAATCGTTCCAGTGGAAGCTGATAGAAACCAGTGCAAAAGCGACATAAATCGGTTTCGCCAGCGGGATATAGATTTTGCGCAGGATATAAAACCGGCTGGCGCCTTCCACAATGGCGGCTTCTTCCAGCACCAGCGGAATACTTTTAAACGTCTGGCGCAGCAGGAAAATGGCAAACGCCGAGGCAAAATACGGCAGGGCGATGCCCGCCAGCGTGTCACGCAACCCGAGCGCGCCAATGGTTTTGTAGTTGTTCAGGATCAGCACATCGGGGCTTATCATCAGTTGCAGCAAAATGAGCGCGAAGATAAAGCCTGCCCCTTTCAGTTTAAACCGCACCAGCGCGTAAGCCGCCAGGGTCGCCAGAATCAGCTGGCACACCACAATCATCATCACCAGCAAAGTAGTGTTCATGAAGTAGCGCGCGAAAGGTGCCGCCTGCCAGGCGTTGATGAAATTCTGAAAAGTCAGCGGCGCAAACAGCGAAAAACTGCCCTGCACTGACGCCGGATGAATCGCCACCCAGACCGCGACCAGCACCGGTAAAAACCACAGTAACGCCGCCAGCCAGATGGCGAGATTCAGGATCAGGCGGCTGAAAGAAAACGATTTCACTGATAATGCGCCCTTTTATCCAGCAGGTTGAATTTAATCAGCGCGATGACGGCGAGGATCACCAGTAACACGACGGTCATTGCCGACGCAGCCGGTAAATCCCAGTAACTGAACGCCGTGCGGTAGATGTAAAACAGCAGCAAACTGGTGCTGTTGTTCGGCCCGCCATTGGTCATCGCAATCACCTGATCGACAATCCTGAATGCATTCATCGAGGCGTTGATCAGCACGAATAATGTGGTTGGCATCAGCAGCGGCCACTGTACCCGGCGGAAGAAATAGCGCCGTGATGCCCCTTCGATTTCTGCCGCTTCGGCCAGCCGCGGGTCGATTTGCTGTAATGCGGCAAGGTAGAAAATCATGAAGAACCCGGCCTCGCGCCAGACTGAAACTGCCATCAGGCTGTAGAGTGCCGTGCCCGGTTCACCGAGCCAGTTGACCGCAGGTAGCGAAAAGAGCGCCAGCATTTTGTTGAGCAAACCGAGTTGCGGCGTATAGAAAAATAGCCACAGATTGGCAATAGCCACCATCGGCAGCAGCGAAGGAATAAAGAAAGCGGCGCGGGTCAGCGCATTGCCGCGCAGACGGCGGTTGACCGCCAGCGCCATCAGCAGCGCAAGGGCAACCGACAGCGGGATGGTGATAAGGGCGTAGAGCAGATTGTTGCGTAACGACAACATAAACACATCGTCGTCCAGCAGCGCACGGTAGTTATCCAGCCCGACAAACTGCGGGGGATGCCCGCTGCGGGCAGCGCTGAACAGACTTTCCCACACCGTTGCCAGCGCCGGATAGTGGGTAAACAGCAGCAGAAAACCCAGCGCGGGCAGCAGCAACAGATAGCCGTAAAGTTGTAATGACAACCCGCGTGTGCGGGTGGCCGGAAGAACCGCGTGAAATGTGCTCATGCTGTTCCTTTCGCGCTTACTGATACGGTTTCAGCAGGCGGTCAGCCTGTTTCTGCGCCGAACTCAGCGCGTCTGCCGGCGTTTTTGCCTGTGTGACCGCAGCTTCAATCGCGTGGTTCATCAGTTCCTGAATTTGCACGCTGTTATAGGTCGAGAGTTCCGGCTGCGAATATTTCAGTTGTTCGCGGGCCACCAGCGCCTGCGGCACCTGTTTCACATAATCCTGCATGACCGGGGTTTCCCACGCAGCAGGCGATGTCGCGACATAACCGGTGGCGATACTCCAGCGCGCCGCCTGTTCAGGGGCAGAAACCCAGCGGATAAATTCCAGTGCCGCTTTCTGTTGTTCCGGCGTGGTGTTTTTGAAGACGTAAAGATTACCGCCGCCGGTCGGGCTGCCACGCTGCGTTTTCTCCGGCAGCATCGCCACACCAAACGGGAATTTCGCGTTCTCACGCACGGTCGTCAGATTGCCGGTCGTCGTGACCATCATCGCCGTTTTGCCGTCGATAAAGTCCTGCGGTGTGGTGCCCCAGGCGATGGTGCCCTTCGGTGACACCGCTTCTTTCTGCGACAGATCGGTCAGCCATTGCAGGGCTTCCACATTGGCGGGTGTGTCAAACGTCACTGCCGTGCCTTTGCCATTATCCAGATGGCTGCCGTTGGTGGCCGCAATCCCCTGGAAATTCCAGTAACCGTTCGGCGTGGACGGGATTTCAATGCCCCACTGCTTCACTTCAGAACCGTCACGCACCACCAGTTTTTTGCCGAAATCGACCACCTGCTGCCAGCTGGCAGGCGGCGTGTCGCCATTCAGACCCGCCTTCTCAAACGCCTGTTTGTTCCAGTACAACACCACCGTCGAACGCTGAAACGGAATGCTCCAGACTTTGCCCTGAATGTGGCGGATAAAGGCCGGATAGAAGCCGTCGATCCATTTTTTACCGTCTGCGTCATTCGCCAGATCGCTGACCGGCAAAATCGCGCCCGCGTCGATCAGGGAATACGCTTCAATATCGCCGATCACCGCAATTTGCGGGGCATTGCCGCCACGAAACGCCGTCAGCGCTTTGGTGACGGTGGTGGCGTAATCACCGGTATACACCGGCTGAATGCTGATATCAGGATGTGTTTTCTGGAAATCTTCCACCAGCGTATCCACCGTATGACTGATTTTCCCGCCGACAGCAATCGGGTAATACATTTGTAATTTCACCGGATCTGCCGCAAAAGCAGAGGTGCAGGAGATGAGCAGAACGGCGGTAGCGAGACGTGAAAAACGGTGAACAGATGACATAGTTTTCCCTTCGGCAATAGGCGTTGTATGAGTCAATAAAAGTGAATAACGGCAAAAAATGACAACTACACGGCAACTCTGTGATCTGACGGCAAACAGGATTGCTCAGCGTGGAAGCAGCGTTTTCCGTCTGCTGTAATGAAAAAATATTGTGCGCCCGTGGTCCATTGCAGACCGACCCTCTGACCATCAGCAAAGCGTTTCATGCCCGCGACTTTCACGGTCATTAGCTCGGGATATCCGGCAAGTGCGCAGGCCACCAGGGTGTCCGCCCCCATGTATTCATGGCTGACCACCCGGGCGGTCAGGCTGGCGTGTTCAGGCGAAATCAGCTGAATATCTTCGGCGCGCAGGCCGAGACTCAGGGCGTTTTCGTTGAGGTTTTCCACCACCGGCAGCGGCGTACCGGCGAGATAGTGATGCTGCCCGCGGCGTTCGAGCGGCAGAATATTCATTGGCGGCGCACCGATAAATTGCGCGGCAAAAATGCTGGTCGGGTTGTTATAAAGGTTATCCGGGGTGTCGTGTTGCTCGATGCGGCCATCGTTGAGCAAAATGATTTTGTCCGCCATGCTCATCGCTTCGGTCTGATCGTGCGTGACATACAATAAGGTCAGGCCGAGCTTCTTCTGAATTGCACGGATTTCGCGGCGCATACTCTGGCGCAGTTTGGCGTCGAGATTGGAAAGCGGTTCGTCCATCAGGCACAGCCTGTTGTTGGCAATCACCGCCCGGCCCAGCGCCACGCGCTGTTGCTGACCGCCGGAAAGCTGCGAAGGTAAGCGGTCAAGCAGCGGCTCCAGTTCCATCAGCCTGCTGACGTCCGCCAGCCGCGATGCAAAATGACGCTTGTCTTCGCCACGCGCACGCAGGCCGAAAAGCAGATTTTCGCGCACATTCATGTGCGGAAATAACGCGTAAGGCTGAAACACCATCGACAGTTTACGCTGCGAGGGTGCCAGCGACGTGACATCGGATTGCTGAAAATACAACGTACCGCTTTCCGCCGTTTCCAGCCCGGCGATGGTGCGTAATAACGTCGATTTTCCGCAGCCCGAAGGACCGAGCAAGGCAATAAAATCACCCTCTTCCACATCAAAACTGATGTCATTGAGGGCCACTTTCGTCCCCCAGGATTTCCGGATGTGATGCAGTGATAGATAGCTCATGCCGCTGTAAGTCTCTCTGACCGGTGATGGGCATAACCTATCGGGCTAAAATGACGCTTTTATGATCGGGAGATGACGGGATAAAGACGGACAAGGTTTTAAGCCCCTCCCCCTGCGAAGAGGGAGGGAGTTAAGGGCTTAAAATTCCCATTCATTCACGCTATAATACGCCAACAAATATTGCATAAGTCAGTTGAATATATCGACATGGCGAGTGCCAAAGGAATATTTCTCAGGAGAGAAGATGAAGAAGTCACTGTTTGTTCTGGCCGCCGCGATGACCCTGGGGGCGTGCAGCATGAATCAGAATACCGCCGTTAAACAGACCGATTTGCAGCATCACCGTTTTGAGTTGCTGAGCGTCGATGGTCAGACGGTGCCTGCCGCGCAAGGGCGCATTCCGGACATTGAGTTCGGCTCAAACATGCACGTTTCGGGAAAAATGTGTAATAACTTCATGGGTCAGGGCCAGTTGCAAAACAACGTGCTGACCGTGAAAGGACTGGCATCCACCATGATGATGTGCCCGGATGAAAACCTGAATAAGTGGGATCACGTGATCAGCGATGTGCTCAATAACGGCGCGGCGCTGACCTTGCAGGAAAACAAACTGACCCTGAAACAGGGTAAACACCAGTTGATTTATCGTCTGAAAGACCGGATGTAAATTTATTGCCACGTTAACTGCAAAAACGCCAGACGACTGTCTGGCGTTTATCAGGCTTTACACACACCCTGCATCAAAGCACTTTCCGAGCACTGACGACCATTAGCCATCGAACACATACCGACGCGGCTGCCATCAAGTTGCGGCGCCATCCGTAATTGCCCGCCCGCCATAGAACAGGCTGCATACGCCGGGCTATCCATATTAACGGTACGTTGCCCGATATTAACGCTGTTGCCTTTTTGTGGAACGTCAGCCGAATCGTCGTGGCTGCTGCATGCGGCTAACACCAGCACACCGGCGACCAGTAACACGCGAAACGCAGTGATCATCTGTCCTGCTCCTGAATATGACGGGGATTTTTTTGCGAATCGCCATCATATCCGACGTTTTTCGCCTGCGTCGAGCCTTTCGGAAAAATAACATCAACTTTTTCCTAAAATAATCTCAAATTTAAACACTCAGACACATTTTATTTCGGCCGGTTATTTCTTTAACGCATAAAACCAACAGTAATTAACCGCTTTTCCCGCTGCATTCGCGGGAAAATATAATGATAAGGCGCTTATATGCTGACTGAATTTGTCGAAAGATATTCATTAATCATCACGCGCGCGCCCTTCACGCCCCTATTTAGCCGCTGTCCCGAACCGGCTTCTGCACGACAGCTAATAATAATCCCAGCGCCTCGGGTTATTCAGTAACCGCTTAAAATATCAGCCGAAATAGCCCTGCACACAATCAGGATAAATCGATTAATCCGCCCTCTGCTAAGCTTTTAACATTCCCGCCAGCAACCGACTTTTCCGCTGGCTGCCATTGTGAGCAAAGCAAAAAAGGTATTCCATGATCACCACTGATGGTAATAATGCAGTCGCTTCCGTGGCTTATCGTACCAACGAAGTGATTGCTATCTACCCGATCACCCCCAGTTCAACCATGGCCGAAATTGCCGGTGCCTGGTCAGGCGAAGGGAAGAAAAATTTGTGGGGCGATGTCCCGACGGTAATGGAAATGCAGTCGGAAGCCGGTGCGATTTCCACCGTGCATGGCGCGTTGCAGACCGGCGCACTGTCGACCTCGTTCACCTCGTCTCAGGGTCTGTTGCTGATGATCCCGACGCTGTACAAGCTGGCCGGTGAACTGACGCCGTTCGTGCTGCATGTCGCTGCGCGCACCGTAGCCACCCACGCGCTGTCCATTTTTGGCGATCATTCGGATGTGATGGCCGTACGCCAGACCGGTTGCGCCCTGCTCTCTGCCGCCAGCGTGCAGGAAGCGCAGGATTTCGCGCTGATTTCTCAGGTTGCCAGTCTCAACAGCCGCGTGCCGTTTATTCATTTCTTCGACGGTTTCCGGACCTCGCACGAAATCAACAAAATTGCCCCGCTCAGTGATGACACGCTCCAGCAGATGTTGCCGCAGGCGCAGATTGATGCGCATCGCGCCCGTGCTCTGTCGCCGGACCATCCGGTGATCCGCGGCACTTCCGCCAACCCGGACACTTATTTCCAGTCCCGCGAAGCCACCAATCCGTATTACAACGCCACCTGCCAGCACGTCATTGATGCGATGAATGCTTTTGCCGTCCTGACTGGCCGTGAATATAAGCCGTTCGAATATGTTGGCGATCCGCAAGCCGAACGGGTGATTGTGCTGATGGGTTCCGGCATCGGCACCGCCGAAGAAGTGATTGAAACCCTGAATGCGCGCGGTGAGAAAGTCGGCGTGCTGAAGGTGCGGCTGTACCGTCCGTTCAGCGCCGGACATTTGCTGTCAGTGCTGCCACAAAGTGTGAAAAGCATCGCGGTGATGGATCGCACAAAAGAGCCGGGCGCGCTGGCTGAACCGTTATATCTCGACGTGATGACCGCGCTGGCCGAAGCCTATTCCCGTGGCGAACGCGATTCACTGCCAAAAGTGAGCGGCGGCCGTTACGGATTATCCTCGAAAGAATTCGGGCCGGATTGCGTGCTGTCGGTGTTCCGCGAACTGTCGCTCAGCCAGCCGCGTCCGCGCTTTACCGTCGGCATTTATGACGACGTCACCGGCCTTTCCCTGCCGGTGGTGGAAGAAGCGTTGCCGCAGCACGCGTCGCTCGAGGCCCTGTTCTACGGGCTGGGCAGTGACGGTTCGGTGTCGGCCACCAAAAACAATATCAAGATCATCGGTAACAGCACGCCGATGTATGCGCAGGGTTATTTTGTCTACGACTCCAAAAAGGCCGGTGGCCTGACGGTGTCGCATCTGCGTGTCAGTGAAAAGCCGATCAAATCTGCTTATCTGGTGAGTCAGGCGCATTTCGTTGCCTGTCATCAGTGGCAGTTTATCGACCTGTATCAGATGGCAGAACGTCTGCGTCCGGGCGGTATTTTCCTGCTCAATACGCCGTTCAGCGCTGATGAAGTCTGGGCGCGTTTACCGCTGGAAGTGCAGGCGACACTTATCCAGCGCGAAGCCCGTTTCTATGTGATTAACGCTGCCAAAATTGCCCGCGAATGCAAACTCGGCGCGCGCATTAACACCGTCATGCAGATGGCGTTCTTCCACCTGACACAAATCCTGCCAGGCGAACAGGCGCTGACAGAGTTGCAGGGCGCGATTGCCCGCAGTTACCGCAGCAAAGGCGAAGAGATCGTCACCCGCAACTGGATGGCGCTTGCCGCTACGCGGGAAGAACTGGTCTCCGTGCCGCTGCAGGCTATTCCGGAAAATCCGCGCAAACGCCCGCCGATTGTTTCCGACGCGGCACCGGATTTCGTCAAAACTGTCACCGCTACCATGCTGGCCGGTCTTGGCGATGCCCTGCCAGTTTCCGCGTTCCCGCCGGACGGCACCTGGCCGACCGGCACCACGCAATGGGAAAAACGCAACATTGCCGAAGAAGTGCCGATCTGGAAACCGGATTTGTGTACCCAGTGCAATCATTGCGTCGCCGCCTGTCCGCACTCGGCGATCCGCGCCAAAGTGGTTCAGCCGGAATTTATGGCAGATGCGCCGTCTGCCCTGCAATCGCTGGATGTGAAATCCCGCGACATGCGCGGTCAGAAGTACGTGTTGCAGGTCGCACCGGAAGACTGCACCGGCTGTAATCTGTGCGTTGAAGTGTGTCCGGCGAAAGACCGTCAGGATCCGTCCATCAAGGCCATTAATATGGCGGATCGCATCGAACATCTGGAAGAAGAACGCGCCAATTACGATTTCTTCCTCAAACTGCCGGAGATTGATAAAACCACGCTGGAACGCATTGATATCCGCACGTCTCAGCTGATCACCCCGCTGTTTGAGTATTCCGGTGCCTGCTCCGGGTGTGGCGAAACGCCTTACATCAAACTGCTGACCCAGCTTTATGGCGACCGTTTGCTGATCGCCAATGCCACCGGCTGTTCTTCTATCTATGGCGGTAATCTGCCTTCAACGCCGTACACCACTAACGCCGAAGGTCGCGGTCCGGCATGGGCAAATTCACTGTTTGAAGACAACGCCGAGTTCGGGCTGGGCTTTCGTCTGACGGTGGATCAGCACCGCCGCCGCGTGCTGCGTCTGGTTGCATCGCTGGCGGAACATATTCCGGCGGACGTCCTCGGTGGCCTGCGCAATGACACGTCCACGCCTGAAGTGAAACGCGGGCATGTCACGGCGCTGCGTAAAATTCTGGCAGACATCGACACGCCGGATGCGCGTCAGTTAGCCACCGATGCCGATTATCTGGTGGATAAATCCATCTGGCTGATTGGCGGTGACGGCTGGGCGTATGACATTGGTTTCGGCGGACTGGATCACGTCTTAAGCCTGACCGAAAACGTCAACGTGCTGGTGCTCGATACCCAGTGTTATTCCAACACCGGCGGACAGCAGTCGAAAGCGACTCCGCTCGGTGCAGTCACGAAATTCGCAGAACAGGGAAAACGCAAATCACGCAAAGACCTGGGAGTGAGCATGATGATGTACGGTCATGTGTATGTGGCGCAGATTTCACTCGGCGCGCAGCTTAACCAGACCGTCAAAGCCATTCAGGAAGCCGAAGCTTATCCGGGGCCGTCACTGATTATCGCGTACAGCCCGTGCGAGGAACACGGCTATGATCTGGCGCTCAGTCACGACCAGATGAAACAACTGACTACCACCGGTTTCTGGCCACTGTACCGCTTCGATCCGCGTCGTGTCGAAGAAGGCAAACCGGCACTGGCCCTCGATTCAAGACCGCCTTCCAGCGGGCTGACCGATACGCTCAATAATGAACAACGGTTCAGAAGACTGAACTCCCAACAGCCGGAAGTAGCAGAGATGTTGTATGCGGYGGCAGAGAAAGAGTTACAGGCTAAATATGACTTTTTAGCCATGCTGGCGGGGAAGAAGACCGAGCCGGAGTCTTGAATTTTTAAACTGTGAGTTGAGAAAAAAACGCGGTCGGCTCCCTCCCCTGCGAAGGGGAGGGTTGGGGTGGGGTATCACAGACAAATCAAAAAGTTAACCTGTGCTTTGACGGCCGTTTTGTCTGCTAAACCCCCTCCCGACCTCCCCCTTCGCAGGGGGAGGAGCAAACAAGCGACCTCACTAAACTAACCGGTATTCCACCCGATATTCCCCCGATCCCACCTCAGCGGTATACCCGTCAGCACAGCGCACAAAATCAATCCCATCCGTTTCCTGCAAGCTTTGACCGTCCGTCAGGACAAGTGTGGCGGTGGTATTGGCCGGAATACTGACCTTAAGAATCACCTGCTGATCACTCACTTCCCAGCGTACCCCAATCGCACCATAGATTGACTGATAACGGGTATCCAGCCAGCTCAGGCCGCCGCCGGTCTGCGGTTTGATGATGACGTGTTTGAATCCGGGCTGTTCCTCATCAGCTTCAATCCCTGCCGCCACGCGGTAGAGCCATTCCCCCACCGCGCCGTAAGCGTAGTGATTGAAGGAATTCATGTCCGCGCTCCACATGCTGCCGTCCGGTTTGATGCCGTCCCAGTGTTCCCAGACAGTGGTGGCACCGGCTTTCACCTGATACAGCCACGAAGGGAAATCCTCTTTCAGCAGTAAATTCCAGGCTTCTTTAGTACGGCCATTCTGGCTGAGTGCGTGACAGAAATACGGCGTGCCGACGAAGCCGGTCACCAGATGCCCGTCGTGCTCGTTGAGCAATTCAACCAGCGTATCGGTGGTGCGCTGGCGGAATTCGTCAGGGACCAGATTGAAGTACAGTGCCAGAATATGCGCGGTTTGCGTTCTGGCCGCCAGACGACCCGATGGCGTAAAGAACTCCTCCTGAAAACGACGGACAATCGCCTGATGCAAGGCAGTGTAATGTTGATAGTCTTCAGTACGATTCAGCGCTTTGGCGGCTTTGGCGAACAATTGCGTGGAATAAGCGTAATACGCCGTGCAGGTCAGGTCGTTTGGGGTAGCACCGAAATAACTGCCCTCTTTGGCATCCAGCGCCACCCAGTCACCAAACTGTAATTTGTAATGCCAGAGGTGATTTTCCGCATGCGCGGTCATGAAATCAATCCAGCCTTTCATGCTGGCATACTGGTTTTCCAGCACGTTGGTATCGCCATACATCAGGTACATTGTCCACGGGTTGATCACCGCGGCATCAGCCCAGGCCGAGGCAGAATGGGTTCCGCCTTCAGACAACAGGCGGTCCTGGCCACAGTAACCGGTCAGAATATCCGGAATAACGTGCGGCACACCGCCCTCAGCCGTCTGGTCATAACGAAGATCGGTCAGCCATTTGGCGAAGAAATTGCGGGTTTGCATCAGATAACTCGCCGTACGGCAAAAAATCTGCGCATCCCCCGTCCAGCCAAGCCGCTCGTCACGTTGCGGGCAGTCCGTCGGCACGTCGACAAAGTTACCTTTCAGCCCCCACAGAATATTGTGGTGTAACTGATTCAGATCCGGGTTTGAACAGGCGAAAGACCCGGTCTGCTCCATATCGGAATGCAAAACAATGGCGGTGAAGTTATTCAGATCCAACTGCGCCGGATATTCCTCAACCTTCACAAAGCGGAAACCTTGCCAGGTGAAGTGCGGATGCCAGGTTTCTGCCCCTTTACCTTTGAGCACATATTCAGTGCGCTGTCGGGCAGAACGCAGATTATCGAGATACACATTGCCCTCTGCGTCCAGCACTTCAAAGTGGCGTAACACGACTTTATCGCCCGCCTTGCCGCTGACCGTAAACTCTACCCAGCCACTAAGATTCTGGCCAAAATCAATGACTGTGTCGCCTTGCGGCGTGGTGAGCAGCGCAACAGGCTTAATTTCTCCCATTTTCCTGACCCTGTTGCTTCCCTGCGCCACCAGTGTGGATTTTTCATGCATCGCCAGACTGACCGGACGCCATCCCTTCTCTGCGAAACCTTTCACGCACCAGCCGGGGATTTCCCTGCGCGCATCGTAAGTTTCGCCGTCATAGATTTCTGAAAACAGAATGGCGGAATCCTGCCCTTTCCAGCTTTCATCGCTGACCACAATTTCATGCGAGCCATCGTTATAATTTATGACCAGTTGGGAAATAAGTGCGCTCCGTTCACCATAATAATTGCGATGACGGCTGAAGCCCATATCGCCTTTGTACCAGCCCGCACCGACAATAGCGCCAATAACGTTTTCGCCTTTTTCCAGATGTCCCGTCACATCATAAGTCTGATAAAGTAAATGATGGTGATAACTCGTCCAGCCGGGCGTCAGGGCATCTTCTCCGACTTTATGACCGTTGAGATGTAATTCATAAAGTCCGAGTGCACTGACATGAATAAAGGCAGACTGAATATCTTCCGCACGGTTCAGAACAAAAGGTTTTCGCAATAATGTTGCGCCGGAATTGTCTTTATCTGCCGACGTTTCGGCGGTAATAAAATCAGCCAGCCATTCATGGCTATACAGCACGCCGGAAATCATCTCCGCAGGTGAACTCCAGGCACTGGTTTCGCCATAATTATCACGTATCTGTACACGGATAAAATAATGCTGCGAGGATGTGAGCATTAATTCCGTCAGGGAAACATTATTTGAACATTCGCTTTCCTGCCATTCGCCGCGAAGCAGGATATTATCAAAATTCTGATCCTGGCTGATCTGGATCCGGTAAGCAGTTTGCCGGACATTTCTGTTATGGCTTTCAATTTCCCAGCCTAATACAGGCAGTTCCTGCACACCGTGCAATGCAGATTCCTGATTTACTGTAAGTCTGATCACTGCGAGCATAATGCCTTACTCCTCATGTAATGTTGTCTGAGCGGTAAAATAAACAACTAGATTTGCTTTATAGCGGATGCCGGATATTGTGTTGCCGGTTCTTTAATAACCGTACCGGCTTCGCTGTTAAATTCATTCCTTTGCTTGCCGTGGAAACAGATCCAGCCGATCAATAAACCGGAAGCCACCGTAGAGGATAAGATGAAATACAATACCAGCGGACCGGCATCAAGCAGCAGTGGCGTAATGAATGCCAGCACACCGCATAACAACCGGGAAATAGCGACGATAATACCTTGTGCTGTAGACCGGAGCATGGTCGGGAAGGATTCCTGCGACCAGACTTTCATTATCCCTTCGAAGGCCAGACCACTGCCTATCGCGGTAAAGAATAAACAACAGAACCAGGATACGGGTGAAAAGTTAAATACTACCGGCAGGAAGAATCCTCCCGCGAAACAAAATGCCCCCAAAATAAACGCGGGGATACGTTTCGGTGTATCGACAAAGCGCATAAACATGATCCCGGCAAATACCCCGACCGGCATGGTCAGCAGGTTCCACAGCGAGTGTTGCCCGACGGAAATACCCACTACGTTAACTGCAATATAAGTCCCAAACTGACCGCCGGTATTCGCTGCAAGATTAGTAAAAGTATAGAACAGACACAACGCAATAAACGGCCACAGATATTTCCCGTGGATAAGATCTTTAAACGACGCTTTCTGCGCACGCACCGTGACAATGCCTGCACGCCGTTCGTTTCGGGCAATCAGCCATAAAGGCGACTCCGGGATCGTACAGCGCAACGCCAGCAGAACGACGGCCACCACGCAGACATGCAGATACATAATCTGCGCACCGGGCCTTCCCCAGTCGCCCACCATGGCAGAAATTGCCATCGTGGTGCCAATCCCCAAAAACCACAGCAGATTCGACAATCCGATAATTTTCCCGCGATTTTTATCCGTCGCCGCTTCAGCAATGGTCGCCAGTGATACCGGTAAGTCTGCACCGGTAGCTAACCCGACCAACAATGTGCCAGTCAGCAGCACCGGAAAGGTATTGCCGAATGCCAGCAGCAGCGTACCGATAATGATCATTGCCATGGTGACAATAAACACTTTGCGTCGGCCATAACAATCCCCCAGTCTGCCGCCCAGAAATGCACCCAGTGCAATACTCAGGGTTAATATGCCAGAAAGTATGCCTATCTGAGCTGATGTTGTCCCTATCGTTTTCTGATAAATAACCAGGGCCGTTCCGTTTGAAACAATCGCGGCTGAATCAATATATGACGCCATGCCGGAAACCACCCCGACGTACCAGGGATTAGGTTGTTTAGTGGTTGACATAATAATGTCCTTCAGAGGTAATGGTGAATAAAAAAGTCCGTGAGTTATCCTTAATTCTTAGTGTTGTTATGGTTTTATATTATTAATTCTTATKATTGAATTTTGTTTTTAATAGCGTGTTTTAATCACACTGTTACTGACTCTCATTCGCTCCTGAGAGGGTGTTCTGTGAAACTCTTTTTTATAGGCTTCCGTCAGACGTGATGGGGTGGAAAAACCGCACACGGTGGCTATTTTCCCGACAGTTAAATCTGAGGTACGCAATAATTCCTGTGTTTTTAACAGACGGTAACGCTGCTGAAATTTTTCAGGTGTAAATCCTGTCATCTCTTTTATAAATCTGAACATCGTTCTTTTTGCCACACCACTTTCTTCACATAAATAATCCCAGTTGATGCTGCATGTGTAATTCTCGCGTAAATAATTCAGCAGATGTCGCTTGCCGGAATCTGTCGGGCTGGCCCGGCATTCCTTGCGGGTCGCACACTGGTACAGGATGACCATCATCGAAAATAAATAAGACTCTGCTGTGGCAAAGTAGGCGTTGTCGTAACAGGCATCACTTTGTCGGGTGATTTTATCGGTCAGCTCAATAACTTTCGTCAGTTCCTCGTCCGTTAATCCTGCACGCCGCTTTTTTATCGAGGCAGTATAATCTTTGATCCCCGCAGTCAGTTGTCCAATATTATTGAGAAAATAAAACGGGCGCTCTTTATGGAGCAAAATATTAGTAATTGACAGCTTATTGGTGGATTCATAACAATGGACATCATGAGCGCTGACGATGAAAAAATCGCCTTTATGAATAAATTCCGCCTGGTCGTTGATTATATGAAACCCGCTGCCGTTGCGGACAATAACCAGCTCATCAAACTCATGCCCGTGTACATCTTCCATCGACTGGCGATTCATATCGAATAAACTGAAAGCATGATGTTCCGAGAGAAAGAAATCACTGACCTTGAGTATTTTCATATATTCACCGGGTTAATAACTAAAATAAATATCGTTAATCACTCTGCGCCATAAAATATTATGTCCTGATAAAATGATTAAACCGTAATAATTATGACAAGTCTATATAACCCACTGGCACTGGGGCGTAACCGCCCGTGACGTTTGTTTCATTTTTGTATCAGTGAGCTCATTTGAGGATCATCAGACATAAAAAATGCGCAGAGAGATCTGCGCATCGGGAGGAACGGCATGAAACGGTTTTGCTGAACGTTATGTCTGATGCAACCGGTGCTTATGCCCTTTCATCAGACTCAGCGAGGCAGAAAATGCCGCACCTTCGTCACCGGCCATGATCGCTTCGTAAATACGTTTATGTTCACTGAGGCACATGCCCCCTTCTTTTGAGGAATACTCAAAGAACCATTTGAAAATGGTGGTCAGCACGTTGCCGAACGGCACGTAAAAACAGTTTCCGGAGGAAATGAAAATCATCCGGTGGAACTGCGTATCGATATCGACCCAATGTTGTGCATCGAAGTTTTCGGCTACGTGACACATCTGGCGATAAATTCTTGAGAGTTCAATGCGTTGCTCTTTACTGGCGTTCACCGCCGCCAGCGCGGTGGCGTGCGGTTCAATCGCTTTGCGAAATTCCAGAAACTGGTGATAAATATCTTCCGTCGCTTCCATGCCCTGCATCCACTCCAGCAACTGCGGATCCAGCATGTTCCATTGCGGACGCTCTTTCACGCGGGTGCCGATTTTTGGCCGCGACTCCAGTAATCCCTTGGAGGTCAGCAGTTTCAGCGCTTCACGCAACGCAGTACGGCTGACGCCAAACTGTTCGCCCAGCTCGATTTCACTCGGCAGTATCGCGCCTGATGCCAGTTCGCCCGAAAGAATTTTGCGGGCGATGTCGCGGGCGATATGGGTATTCAGGCCACGGGTCATGCCTGCGGCGGTTTCAAACTGCATCGTCATGCTCTTCCCTTTTTCCTGTGCAGATTGCCGACATCATAGTTCAGGTGGCGGCGCGCTGCATGCCCCCGCCACACTGAAACACCCGAACTGTGCGCTACGGCGCCATCTGGCCGCCATTCACATCCAGAATCTGGCCGGTAATGTAACCACTGCAGGCGTGCGAGGCGAAAAACAGGTACGACGGTGCCAGTTCTTCAGCGGTGCCGAAACGGCCCATGGCGATGGAGCCGGCGATTTTTTCACGCACTTCTGCGCTTTTATCCGCGTGAAAAACGGTGTCGATGGTGCCCGGCGCGATCACGTTAAAGCGGATATTGTCCCGGGTGAATTCTTTCACCCAGTTGCGGTGCACATTGTGCAGCCAGGCCTTTGAGGCGGCGTAGAGACTGGCACCCGGCCCGCCGCCTTCGCGTCCGGCAATCGAACCGGTGCTGATCACCGATGTGGTTTTGCCGCTTTGTTTCGCCGCGTGACGCAGATGCGGAATAGCAAATTTTGTGACCATCAGCGCCGAGCGGGCATTGAGATCCATCACATGGTCATAAAAATCATCGTCAATGCTTTCCAGTCCCTGACGTCCGCCCAGGCCGCCTGCGTTATTAATCAGCACATCAATGCCACCAAAGCGTTCGACAAAACTCGCCACCAGCGCTTCGCACTCGGCCGACTTCGTCACATCCGCACCAAAATAGGCCACTTCGCCGCCGTTCTTAGCGATATCAGCCGCCAGTTTGTCCAGGCTGGCATCATGACGATGGCCGTTAATCCCGACTTTTGCGCCCGCTGCGGCAAATGCCTGCGCCGCCGCCAGCCCGATACCTTTGGTTGAACCGGTGATCAAAACACGCTGACCTTTCAAATCGTTAAACATAGTGACTCCTTTATGATTCAGGGATGTTCAGAGGTGAAACGGATTGCCACGCCACGCTGAACGCATCTTCCGCAGCCGGTGCGGCGCGGTTGCTGATGCGGACGTTCAGTGTCCGGTTGGCGGCAAAGTAAATATTCAGTTCGGTTTGCACGTCGTCATGGCTGACCACGCTGACGCGTTCAACCTTGCCGCGCGCGTCGAGGGACATTTCGCTGGCTTCATCAAAATAGCCGTGGGTTTCAAACACGCTGGCGAAAATGGCGTTTGTCCCCCGGGTTCGCAGCAGTAAAGCGGGTTCATTACGCAGGTTAAAATTCGGATCGCTGGCCCCGGTGCGGGCGACAATCAGTTCGCCACCGTCGGGAAAGGCGCTGACCAGGGTGCGGTAACTGTCGCCGTCAAGCCAGCTGAATAAGGCCGAATCTCCCGCCGTAATATCAGCCCTCGCGCAATCCCATAAATGCTGATAGCCGTGATCTTCACCGAGTGGCGTCAGCTGGCTGGCAGCATCAAGAGCGGCATCAGTGCGGACAAACTGACCGAGATGATGCAGGCAATAATCGTACTGGTGCGGCTCATGGCTGGTAAGCCGGAACACATCGACGATCAGCGGCGAAGACAGTTCCGGCAGGCTCAGCATCAGTACCGTCCGTTGCTGGTTCACCCCCGGATAATAATCATTAAGCCGCGCACTCATCCCCTGACAGGCCGGATTACCCGTGACGAAGAAATGCGGTTCGCCCCAGCGTGTTTCGGCTTCAAGACTGTTGCCGCCATTCTGGCTTTGCCCGTCAACCACCACGGTGTTGTGCGCGACGGTCTGCTTGCAGTAACTATTGTTTTCAGGAATGTAGCGGCCACCGAATTTTGGCTCGACGTTGACCCAGCGGCCAAAGCCGTAATCACGCAGGAACTCGCGTCCGCCGCTGAACAGGCTAAGATGCAGGCCATCAAAGTGGCCGTGATTGAGCGCCGAATGCAGGCGGGGAATGCTGCCGTGCTGGCCGTACCACATCAGCGCCATATCCTGATTTTCTGCGTCACTGCGTAAAATCCCGATGCCGCCCTGCGTGCCTTGCGGACCATCACGCAGTTCTGCGCTGCCCCAGTCCACGGGCGTTGCCAGGGCTTTTTTCAGGGCAGCAGAGAGTTTCAGCGCGGCCGCACTCACCCATACCGTTTGCTGTTGTTGTGCGACAGCAATCCACTGCGGATTGTGGCCATAGCGGGAATAGCAGACGCTGGCGGCGATCACCGCGCCGTCATCACGGATATTGATGGTTTTAGAGGAATCATTCAGCGCAGGCCAGACGCCGTCGGGGAATGCGGTCTGCATCAGGGCTTCACAGGTTTTACGGATAATCTGCTCACGGAACTGATAAATCTGTAAATCCGGCTGACGCCGTTCAATGGCCTCCGCCAGCAGTAACAACGGGCGCAACGCAAAGCGGTGGTAATACGGCCCTTCGATATAATAACCGTCCGGCGAAAAAAGCTGGCTGAGCTGGGCAAAGAATCCGCCACTTTCACTGTCGCCTTTCAGGCCATATAAGGCTTTTTCTACCAGCGATGCATCGCCCAGCACATAACCGCTGATCGCCGCTGCGGCCACCGACCAGATACCGTGGTTATGCACGATATCGAAATCACGGCTATGCCGGTTCAGCGCATCATCTGCCATCACCTGAAACAGGTTAGTTTCGATATGTTCCCGCTGAGCCGCGCTAAGCGATGGCATCACACAGTGGTAGCCTTCGACGGCGTACAGCCAGAACATATTTTCATTCAGGGTCTGATGGAACAAACGACCGGGCGCATTGCTGTCTTTGCTGGTCGCGCTGCCCAGCGAGGGATAAATATCGGCATAACCGGTCAGCAGCGCCAGCGCATAATCGGCAAAACGTGGCTCACCGGTGATCAGCGCTAAACGCCCCGCCAGATTGATTCCCAGATAGTTTTGCTTGTGCTGCGTATGCTCAGGGCCACCTGCCTCGCCGTGACCGGGAATCGTCAGCGGCTGCACGAGCATGTTTTCCAGCGTGGCGATTTGCGCACGCAGCGCCGCACCCAAAGGAGAATCTGCATTAATCTGTCCGCGCAGTTCATCCGCTTCGCCCGCGCTTATCTGCAACGGCTGCCAGTGATTCATTTATGCATCTCCTGAGGCTGTGGCGCGACATATCCTGCCGCAAACGATGGCAATGACAGCAGCCAGGTTTCGCGTTCAGCCTCCATCACCGCGCCACGGGTCAGGTCTTCGTGGTATCCGCCGGAAGCCGGTTTCACCGCTGGCGGCAAGGTGAATTTCGCGCTGCGGATGTATTGTTCGTAACGGTTTTCACCCGTAGCGTTATCCGCCCAGGACAGCAACGGCACCGGACGCACACGGATCTGATCGAGTGACTTGTATGGCCAGGGCACTGACGGATCGGTAAAGCGCGCCATGAAATCCAGCGAGGTCAGCACGCTGCCGCCTTGTGGTGTTTTGTAATGCCAGAGGTCAATGCCGTTTTTCTGCGCCAGCACCGCCATCATGCTGATCGCCTGCAAATTGAAATAGCTGTAATGAAACGAACGCGTGCGCGCCAGCTCGGCAGGCTGCGTGCCATCGGGTTTGAGTTGCACATCCAGCTTGCTTTTCATCAGCTTCGCCATGTCGCCAGTCAGCGCTTTATCGCCCAGATACCAGGCAATACCGGAGACTTGTGTCACATACCAGTTACCGTGATTGTTCTCCGTTCGTCCTTCTTTTTTCGCGATTTTACTGCCCTGCAACCACTGCAGATAATCCTGCATCCACGCCCGCATTTGCTGTTCGTCGTTATCTGTCCAGGCCGGATTTCCGCGCAACAGCACTAACGAATCGACAATTCGGGTGGAGAAATAGCGGCCATCCAGCACACCGGCGTTACGTCCCGGCGAAATGCCCGGCACGCCCTGCGCATAATTCAGATTCGGGTTCATGCGCGTTTCCGGGTTGATAAACCAGGTGCGCAGCAGGCTGGCGGCTTTATCGGCGTATTTCTGTTCGCCGGAGAAATACCACGCCAGCGTCAGGTTCTGCACCCGTGCGGTAAAATCGGCCAGCCGCACGCCATCACTCTGGTCGTTTTTACTGGCGGGATTCACATGACCGTCCTTGCGCACCCACGGCAGCCCGTCGGGTGTGCTGTCGTCCGGCCACCAGTACGCACTCAGGCTGAGATAATCATGCTTCGAGCCTCCCGGCGGCGTCATGCCTTTGTCGGTCACGCTCAGCTCAGGCTTGTTCAGGGCGGAATCCGCCGCGGCCAGCAAGTGCTGATACGCCTCCGCCGTTTGCGGTGCCGCACGGTGATCGTGCAGTTGCTGGCGGACAACAGACATTTGCGCCGTATTCAAAAATGCCGGTTCCGCAGCCAGTGCTCCGGCAGAACCCGTCATCAGCGTCAGCAACAGCACCAGGCTGGCCGTCACTCCTTTTCCATTACTGCACAGCATTAACGTCATGTATTCTCCCGGCTCCGCGCCATTTCCCCGTTGAGATTTCACGCTTTAGTCATACTAATAAAGCAATGAACCTTCATTTTCGCCAGCCAGAATTGACTTAAAAGCCGATATTAGGCCAAACAAGTGACCAGAATCACAATTTGATAACAAACTAAGCATTTCTTATTTGTCCGACTTTTAATTTCAATTCCCTCTTCTACGCTTGCTCAATACATAACCAAAAAACATCTCACCCTACAAACAAGAGAGTAACGACAATGGATATCAACGTTCTGGTCATGATCGGTTACTTCGTCTTAATGATTGCCATCAGTTATGCCTTCAAAAAAATGGCGTCCGGCTCCTCGAGCCACTATTTCCGCGGCGGCGGGCGAATGCTCTGGTGGATGGTCGGCGCGACCGCCTTTATGATCCAGTTCAGCGCCTGGACATTTACCGGTGCGGCCGGTCAGGCTTACCGCTACGGTTTCAATGTCGTCAGCGTGTTTGCCGGTAACGTGTTCGGCTATCTGATCGCCTGGTGGTGGTTTGCCGCCCGCTTCCGCCAGTTGCGTGTTGATACCGCAACCGAGGCAATCAACCATCGCTTCGGCAAAGGTAACGAACAGTTTTTCACCTGGATGATCATTCCGCTGAGCATTCTCAGCGCCGGCGTATGGCTGAACAGCCTGGCGGTGTTTGCCAGCGCGGTATTCCGGCACGACATCACTCTGACGCTATGGGTGACGGGCATCGTGGTGCTGGTGATTTCGCTGCTGAGTGGGGCGTGGGGCGTGGTCGCCAGTGATTTTGTGCAGACGCTGGTGGTGGCGATTATTTCCATTGCCTGCGCAGTGGTGGCGTTATTTAAAGTCGGCGGCCCGGTGAAACTGGTGACGGAGTTTCCTTCCGGCTTCATTACCGGCCCTGACGTTGGCCCGCATTATATTTCCCTGCTGGTGGCCTGTTTCCTGTTCTTCTTTATCAAGAATGTGCAGAGCATCAACAATCTGCAGGATTCCTACCGCTTCCTGAATGCCAAAGACAGTTTCAATGCCAAAAAGGCGGCATTGTTCGCGTTAGTGCTGATGCTGGTCGGTACGATTATCTGGTTCATTCCGCCGTGGGCGGTGGCGATCCTTTATCCTGACGCGGCAACCGCGCATCCGGAACTGGGCAAAAACGCGACCGATGCGGTGTATCTGATTTTTGCAGAACGCGCCATGCCGGTGGGCACCGTCGGCCTGCTGATGGCCGGACTGTTCGCCGCCACCATGTCTTCTATGGATTGCGCACTGAACCGTAATTCCGGGATTTTTGTACGCAGCTTCTGGACGCCGGTCATTAACCGCGACAGTGAACGCAGCGACAAATATCAGTTGCGCGTCGGCCAGATTGCCTGCGTGGTGAATGGCGTACTGGTCATTCTGGTGGCGCAATACATGCACACCATGCAGACAGTCAGCCTGTTCGACCTGATGATGAAAGTCGGCACGCTGATGCAGGCACCGATTGTGGTGCCGCTGTTCCTCGGTGTGTTTATCCGTAAAACGCCGGACTGGGCGGCATGGGTCACCGTATTATTCGGATTATGTGTGTCTTATGTGGTGGCGAACCTGTTCACCGCGCCGGATGTCGCCCGTCTGCTGGGGATCACCCTGACGGCACGTGAGCTGCTGGATGTGGCGATCATGTGGAATATCTTTGCGCACCTGGTGTTTACCGGCGGGTTCTTCTGTCTGACCACCCTGTTCTATCGCGAGTCCGATACGGTGCGGGAAACTCAGCGCCAGCAGTTCTTTTCTGACATGGAGACACCCGTCTATGCCGACCATGAACAAGATGAGTTCGACCGCCTGCAGCGCGATAAAATCGGCCGTATTTCGATGTACATGGGCGCGGGGTTGCTGCTGATGGTGCTGGTGCCGAATCCGTTGTGGGGACGGCTCCTGTTCCTGCTGTGCGCCCTGTCAGTTCTGCTGTTCGGCTGGATATTGCACCGCAGCGCAGAAAAAGGCATGAAAGCCGCACTGGCCAAAAAAGCATTAAAACGCAATGTGGTGACGTCGCAAAGATAGGGGCAATGAGAAAACCAATGCAGAGATTTGGGCAACGGTTTGCGGTAATCCGTTCATAAAAAACCCGCTTTAGCAGCGGGTTTTAATATCAGACAAAAAAAGATTACGCACCGGATTTACTTCGGAAGTTCTGTTACCTGTTTCACTTCAGTTTTGCTGATTTGCTGTTTCACACCATTGGCGTCGGTATATTCCAGCAGACCGGAATCTGCTTCTTTCGGTTTACCGTCGCTGATGATGGTTCGCGCATCATTGGTCTGAATCGCATAACTCGTGCGGGTACAGCCAGACAGCGCTGCGACACACAGGATAGCGGCTAAAGGCAAAAGCATTTTTTGAGGCAATAAATTCCTGTTCATCATTCTCTCCTTTGTCAGAATTTCCGGATAAATCAGTTATCCAGTTCACTCATATTTTTAACCTGGTCGCGATTGATCTGCTCGGTTTTACCCGTCTCGGCATTTTTATAAGACACCAGACCGGTATCGTCATCTACCTGAGGTTTACCGTCTGTGACGATGGTTTTCCCGTCCGTAGTTTTAATCGCCTGATTAGACGCGCAACCTGCGACAAAAAGAATGGATACAGCGGCAAGTGACGCGGCAATAAGGTTTTTCCTGTTCATACTTCTCTCCTGAAAGTGATTCTGATTTAACAATGCGTTTAGTAAGCATAGTTAGCATTTCAGCTTGTTCATTGAGAAACATCTGTATTTGCCCCCGTACCTTCATCACAGGTGTGTCATTCAAGGCACAAAATCCCTTAAACAGCCCCGCTTCCCCTCTGCGGACAGGTAAAATAACCTAAACTGTTGCCTGAAAAATTTGCCGATTATTGGCCGGAGATGACCGAAAATACTCATGAACATCTGAAAGTCTATTTGTCGTTATGACACCGAAAATAAGGGTCGCCTCTTATTCCAGACCTGCAACTCCCTTTCCCCAAGCGGAGCATGCCGGAATGCTGCTATAAAACGCGCTGACATTTCACGGCGTAATCCGTATCATACGCGCCACACGAACGCATGCCGGATGCTGACTGCGGGAACAAACCCGCCTTTTATCATCGGCAGTTGGAGCATGAAAGCGACCCGACCGGTATGCTGAACAAGAAACTCGCGTTGCAGGTTTTCCCCCTGCTGCGCCACCAGACGAATCGAACATCAAAAAATGTCAGATAATCAATTAGTTAATAAAAAAGATCAGTACAACCTCAACAAGCTACAAAAGCGCCTGCGCCGTGACGTTGGGAAAGCAATTGCTGACTTCGGTATGATCGAAGAAGGTGATCGCATTATGGTTTGTCTTTCCGGCGGAAAAGACAGCTACACCATGCTCGAAATTTTGCGCAACCTGCAACAAAGCGCGCCGGTGAATTTTTCACTGGTGGCGGTCAATCTTGACCAGAAACAACCGGGGTTTCCGGCACACATCCTGCCTGAGTATTTAGACGCGCTGGGTGTGGAATATAAGATTGTCACCGAAGACACCTATTCCATCGTCAAAGATAAAATCCCGGAAGGCAAAACGACCTGTTCCCTGTGTTCACGTCTGCGCCGCGGGATTTTGTACCGCACCGCGACAGAACTGGGTTGTACCAAGATTGCCCTCGGCCATCACCGCGATGACATTCTGCAAACCTTGTTCCTCAACATGTTCTACGGCGGCAAGCTGAAAGGAATGCCACCAAAACTGATGAGCGACGACGGTAAACACATCGTGATCCGTCCGCTGGCATACTGCCGCGAGAAAGATATCGAACGTTTTGCGATTGCGCGCGAATACCCGATTATCCCTTGTAACCTGTGCGGCTCGCAGCCAAACCTGCAACGTCAGGTTATCGGCGACATGCTGAAAGACTGGGATAAAAAATATCCTGGCCGCATTGAGACCATGTTCAGCGCGATGCAAAATGTGGTGCCTTCGCATCTCAATGACATGAATCTGTTCGATTTTAAAGGGATCCGTCATGGCGATGCCGTAGTCGACGGTGGAGATCTGGCGTTTGACCGTGAAGATATTCCGCTGCAGCCTGTTGGCTGGCAGCCGGATGAAGATGAAGCGGCGGTGCCGGTTGAACGTCTGAACGTGCTGGAAATTAAATAATCTCCCGCGCAGCGTTCACTGTGAATCTTATAGCCCGCGCAGTGCGGGCTTTTTGTTTATCAGGCTAGTGTGAACGTCTCCGTCCAGTTGTAATTAGTCATCACAAGGTTCACCGGCAAACTCAGCGAGCCAAAGTCTTTCTGCCGGTTTTCATGGAACCAGACACGCAGCGATTCAGGCAGATATTGCGCGCTGTAACGCAGCAAGGTGCTGTGCCAGAAGACTTGCGGGATTTCCGTGTTGGGGAATCGCTCTCTGATCCTGGCTGCCCACGGCGTATTCAGCAGATGCTCAACCAGCGCCTGTCTCACCCGCAAACTTTCCGCGTCCGGAAATCCCGCCAGCAGAAGCTGATCCGGTAAAGCCACCAGCCGCAAATCGCTGATCTGCATAACATGGCCACGGCAATACTGTTCAAAAATGCTGATCAGATCCGCGAGGCCTTCCGCGTCTTCAGGGCGGTCATACAGCGCCTGCGTGATAGCGAAAAAGGTGAAATGCATGCCGTTAACCCGCGCCACATCGGCCAGCGGATCCCCCTGCGCAGCGGTGGCTAAGTCTGCCAGTAACCCCGCCATCCGGGGGCCTGCGCGATGACCGCTGGTGATGGCAAGCCGCGTCGGGTGATAAAAAGGCTCAGTGCGGATTTCGCCCGTGTCGCGGTGGTTTTTCCAGATGCCGGATGTTTTAGTGGTCGTATTTTCATACGCCTGATGAATCATTTCCCGGGTATGCACAGCAATCTCCTGTTATGTCGAAAATAAGGCAGGCAAGCAAAAATGCCTGTACAGGCCTTCCGCAGGGGAGAAACCTTAAAAAAGATTGAGCGAAATCAACATTAGAATGGCTGAATCGGTGCAGTATCTATTCCGCAGGTGAATGCAACGTCAAGCGATGGGCGTTGTGCTCCATATTGTCTTATTTCCAAATTTTTAGAATTAATGCATAGCACAATTTAATTCGAACGACGCCGGTCTTATGACCGGCTTTTTTTTGGCTTTTTTTCAGCCAGTTAATGCTCTACAGCCACCGGCTTTTTTTCATCCACAGTGCGACACCACCGCCCAGCGCCAGCAGACAGGCACAGAAAATCCCGAAACCAAACGGCGAGGTATTGCCGGGAATACCGCCCAGATTGACACCAAACAGACCGGTCAGGAACGTCGCAGGCAGGAAGACCATCGCCAGCAGCGACATGGTGTAAGTGCGGCGGTTCAGTGAATCGGCCAACAGTGAGCTGATTTCATCCGAGAGCACGGCAGTACGCGCAATGCTGGCATCCAGATCATCCAGCCCGCGCCCCAGCCGATCGGAAATTTCCTGCATCAGACGGCGGTCATCGTCATTCATCCACGGCAGGCGTTCACTGGCAAGGCGGGAGAACACATCGCGCTGCGGCGCCATATAGCGACGTAAAACGATAAGCTGTTTGCGCAGCAACGCCATCGCACCCCGCTCCGGCACCTGCTGCTCCATCAAATCATCTTCAATATCGATAATTTTATCGTGCAGATCTTCAATGAAATTACTGGTGTGATCGGTCAGCGCATCGCAAATTTCCACCAGCCAGCGCCCGGTATTCCGCGGCCCGCTGCCTTGCTTCATATCCCCGATCATCTCTTCCATGGAAAACACTTTCCGGTGCCGCGTGGAGACAATCATTTTATCGGTGAGGTAGACGCGGATGGTGACCAGCTGATCGGGCCGCGCATCCGCATTAAGATTGATACTGCGCAAGGTGATCAGCGTGCCCTCGCCTACGCGCATAACTTTCGGGCGGACGCTGTCACCGGCCAGTGCCTCGCGCACGGTATCCGGTAACACCGGCGTACTGTTGATCCACTGTTCGCTGGCAGGAAGCGTGTAATCAAGATGCAACCAGCAGGGTTTATCTTCACTGGCGACACATAGCGGACTGATATCGTTCACGCCGCCCTGTCCGTCCATCTGGAAAGCATAAACGGCATCTGAAACCTGTAGTTCTTTTCCCTTGATGACTTCCACGACATTCCTCGCTTTTTCTTCGTTATCTGTTTTAAGTTTAGCGCTAAGTCTCTCAGTTTCGCGACATAACCGAGTGTTTCTACCCGCCGGGTGTCTGCATTTCGGCCAGTTCAGGCATCACGCCGCGCATCATTTCGAGGAATTTGCGCAGGCGCGCCGGATAATAACTGGAATACGGATAGACCAGATAAACCGGCAGCGGCAAGGCGTTCCAGCCGGGTAATACGCGCTGTAAACGTCCTTCGGCGATGTCTTCTTTGACGATCCACGCAGACACAATGCCCGCCCCTAATCCCGACAACGCGGCCTTACGCATGGCGTATAAACTGTCAGTCGCCATACGCGGCGCAATGTTGCAACTTTCCATTCTGCCGTCATTGTCATGTTTTAGCGTAAATTCGTTGCGGTAATACGTGCTGAAAGAAATCCAGGGTAATTTTGCCAGTTCGCTGACCCGGGTAACCGGATGCTGCCGCAGCAGTTCCGGCGTCGCCACCACAATACGTGGCACCTCGGCCAGCAAAATGGCCACCATCGACGGATCGGCAACATTCCCCACCTGAATGGCGCAGTCAATATCTTCAGAAATGAAGTCCGGCGTGCGGTCATTCAGCATCCAGTCGACGGAAAGATTCGGGTATCGCTGTAAATAACGGGTCAGCGGCGCTATCAGCTGGTCCTGTCCGAACGCATGCGGCGCACGCACCCGCAGGGTCCCCACCGGTTCATCACCCGCCCCGCTTAGTTGATCTTCCAGCGAGACCCAGCGTTCGAGTAATAATTTTGCCTGCTCATAACACCGCTGGCCGTCGTCGGTGAGCTTCATCGCGTGGGTGGTGCGCAGGATAAGTTTCGCGCCCAGCAGGCGCTCGAGTGACTGCAAACGGCGACTGACGGTCGGCTGGCTGGTGCTCAGTTGCGCCGCAGCCGCAGACAAACTGCCGCTTTCCACAATACGCACAAAAGTTTGCATCAGGTCGATACGGTCAATACCGCTGGTGACGGGTGTATTCATACGCCTCACGTATAACAGTTTTACCTTTCCGCAGGCTACCACTTATAACCATTCGGGTGAAGAATGCATTCCACGCACTTACGGCTACAAACTTATTATTCAGGGGTCACGTTATGTCAGAACTTACCAGCACATCCCATGTTGAGGGATCCGCCCTGTCGGGCAAAATCATTTTTACACTGGCCGCCGGTGCGGGGTTAAGCGTCGCCTCGATTTACTACAGCCAGCCGATGCTCGGCATTATGGGCGGTAATCTGCAAGCCAGCACCACATCCGTCGGTCTGATTCCGACGCTCACACAGGCCGGTTACGCATTGGGAATTCTGTTTCTCATTCCGCTGGGTGACCGCCATGACCGCCGCACCATTATTCTGCTGAAAAGCATTTTACTGGCCGCTGCGTTGTTGCTGTGTGGTTTTGTGCCAGGCATTCACGGTTTGCTGGTCGCCAGCCTGATCACCGGTATCGGTGCCACCATGGCGCAGGATATCGTGCCCGCCTCGGCGCATCTGGCGCCAGCCGCACAACGGGGGAAAACGGTCGGCACGGTGATGACCGGTCTTCTGGTCGGGATTTTGCTTTCCCGCGTACTCAGTGGTTTTGTGGCCGAATATTTTGGCTGGTGGGTGATGTATCAGCTGGCGGCGCTGAGCGTCGCGCTGATTGGCGTTGCGCTCTGGCGGGTATTGCCGCGTTTCAAACCGGATACGCGTATCAGTTATGCCGGTCTGCTGCACTCGATGTTTGGCTTGTGGAAAAACTATAAAACACTGCGTCATGCCGCACTGGCTCAGGGTTTGCTGTCCGTCGCGTTCAGTGCCTTCTGGTCAACGCTGGCGATTATGCTTAACGAACAGTTCCATCTGGGCAGCGCGGTGGCCGGGGCATTTGGTCTGGCGGGTGCAGCAGGGGCATTAGCTGCGCCGCTGGCCGGGGCGTTAGCCGATAAGAAAGGCCCGGCGCGGGTCACGCAAATGGGTTCTGCACTGGTGATGATTTCTTTTGCGGCGATGTTCCTGTTACCGCTGTTGTCACCGCACGCTCAGCTGGCGCTGATTGTGCTGAGCGCCATCGGTTTTGACTTAGGTATTCAGGCCACGCTGGTGGCACATCAGACGCTGGTGTATGGCCTTGAACCGGCAGCCCGTGGTCGTCTGAATGCCCTGCTGTTCACCGTGGTGTTTATCGGCATGTCAGCCGGTGCGGCGCTGGGCAGTAAAGCGCTGGCAACCGGTGGCTGGACGGGTGTGGTGGCGCTGGCAACGATTGCGGCCGGTGCGGCACTCTTGCTACGTCTGTTCAGCCGTAAAAACTGAAAGATGAGATAAAAGAAAAGCGCCCGCAGCTATTCACTGCGGGCGCTTTTTTACGTCAGAAATATCAATGTCTGAGGATGTACATTTCCTGACTGTAAGCCACATCCTCCGGGTTATTAATCGGATAGCCTTTCACCCAGGGTTTGATCAGACGGCCGTTGGTGTACTGATAAATCGGCGCAATGGGTGCCTGCCCGGTAATAATCTGCTCGGCTTTGTTGTAGTCATTATTGCGGCGCGCTTCGCTGGTTTCACGGCTGGCGTCACTGATGACTTTATCGTATTCCGCATTGCTGAATTTGCTGATGTTGCCGTTATGTGTGGACGTCAGCAGCGACAGAAACGTCGAGGCTTCGTTGTAATCGCCGACCCAGGACGCGCGGATCACATCGAAATTACCGGTGTTGCGGCTGTCGATGTACGTTTTCCATTCCTGATTCACCAGTTTCACATCGGCACCCAGCGTCTTTTTCCACATCGATGCCACTGCGATGGCAATCTTCTGATGGCTTTCCGAAGTGTTGTACAGCAGCGTCAGATGCAGCGGTTTTGACGGGCCGTAACCGGCCGCCGCCAGCAGACTTTTCGCCTGTGCGTTCAGTTCTTCCTGTGAATATTGCTGCAGCTCACTTTCAGCCGGTTTAAAGCCGTTGGTCACATCCGGCGTAAAGCGCCACGCCGGTTTTTCGCCCGTGCCCAGCACTTTTTCAGCAATAATTTTACGGTCAATACTCAGTGAAAGCGCCTGACGCACCCGGACGTCGTCGGTCGGCGCACGGCGGGTATTGAAGGCGTAATAATAAGTGCCGAGCTGATACGGCGTGTAAACCTGCCCCGGCAAATCGTGCAGCAATTTTTTGTACTGGTCTTTCGGGAAGGACTCGGTGATGTCGATATCATTGGCCAGATAACGTTTCGTGGCGTTGGATTCTTTGTTGATCGGCACGAAGGTGACTTTCGTCAGCACCGTGCGGGCATGATCCCAGTAATACGGGTTCGGTTCCAGCACCAGCTTTTCATTGACCACGCGGTCTTTCAGCACATACGCGCCGTTACCCACCAGATTGCCCGGTTTGGTCCATTCATCACCGTATTTTTCAACAGTGGCTTTATGCACCGGGAACAGGCTGAAATTCGCCAGCAGACTGACGAAATAAGGCACCGGTTTATCCAGAGTAACGCGTAAAAGCGTCGGGCTGACGGCGGTCACACCCAGTTTATCCACCGGCATTTTCCCGGCGATAATCGCATCCGCATTAGCAATGCCGGCCAGCCCGGCAAACCACGCGCCGGATGATGACCCTTTCGGATCCACCAGACGCTGCCAGCTATAGACAAAATCCTGTGCGGTCACCGGATCGCCGTTCGACCATTTGGCGTCTTTGCGTAAAGTGAACAGGAATACCTGATTGTTCTGGTTTTGCCAGCTTTCCGCCACGCCCGGAATATTTTTCCCGGTGGCGTCCTGATTCACCAGCCCTTCGAATAAATCACGCGCCACCTGCGCTTCCGGCAGGCCGACAACTTTTGCCGGATCCAGTGAGGCGGGTTCGTCTTTAATGTGACGGACAATTTCCTGTTTTGTCGCGAGCTGGGAACCGGCAGGAACCTGAGCGGCGATAGCCTGACTGGCAGTCAGCGCCGCCAGCACAGCGCATACGGAATACGATAAAAGCGGAAATGGATTTCCCTGCAGCATAAATTCTCCTGAACTGACAAAGGGCTACGCCCTGAAACATTCACGAGTTTTATCATTACCGGTAATAATTCCCTATAAGAAATCATTACAGATTTGCCTTCGCGCACAAAACCGCCGGGTTTGGTGAATAAAAAGCCGGGCGAAGTCAGTCCGAACCGGCAACGTCAATGCCACCGCAGTGAAATTTCATGGCCGGTTCGACGTCCTGAGCCAGCCAGGTCGGGCCATCAAGGTCAATAAACTTAGCCCCCGCCGTCAGCGGTAATGCTGCGCGAACCGCCCGTGACGTGCACAACATGCAGCCGAGCATAATCTCAAAACCCTGTTCACGCGCGGCTTCTGCCAGCACCAGTGCACCGGTGAGTCCACCGGTTTTATCCAGTTTAATGTTCACCATGTCATAGCGGTTTTTCAGCGCCGGTAAGCCTTCAACCGTATGACAGCTTTCGTCAGCGCAAATCGGCAGCGGGTGGATAAAGTTTTCCAGTACCGAATCCTCACCGGCAGGCAGCGGCTGTTCAAGCATCAGAATGCCGAGGTCAGCCAGCAACTGACAGCGAGCCGCCAGTCCGTCACTTAGCCAGGCTTCATTAGCATCGATAATCAGCGAGGCGTTCGGCACGGCGGCACGCACCGCCACCAGCCGTTCGGCAATCAGGCGGTCATCAAGTTTGATTTTCAGCAGAGTCGCCCCCTTTTGCTGCAAGGCCAGCGCCGCTTCCGCCATCGCTTCCGGCGAACCGATACTTACTGTCTGCGCCATGCTGATGGAAGGCAGCGGTTCAGTGCCGGTCAGTTGCCATAAATTCAGTCCACTGGTCTGGGATTCAAGGTTCCACAGCGCAYAGTCCAGCGCATTGCGGGCGGCGCCTGCCGGAAGTATCTGTTGCAGTTTTTCGCGGCTGGCACCCTGTTCTATAGCGGTAACGACGCTGGCGATTTGTGCCATTACCGAGGTTTCGCTCTCGTCATAACGCGGATACGGCGTGCATTCCCCGACGCCGCGAATGCCGCTTTCTTCTATTTCGACCACCACCACCCGCGCTTCAGTGCGGCTGCCACGGGAGATCACAAACGGCGTATGTAACGGCCAGGCTTCAGGATAAAAGCGAATACTTCTCATAGCGTCTCCAATAGTGAAATGCGCCCTGCGGGATACAATCAATACATACAACTTATTAACAAATAATCTATATCCAACATAGCATTGTTCCCCTAAACTGAAAGCCGTTTGACTCAAATGGAAATAGGAAATAATCATGACCCAGACAGTACACTTTCAAAGCAACCCGGTTAGCGTTGCAGGCAAAATCCCTCAGAAAGGCGATGTTGCTAAGCCTTTCACCCTGGTCGCTAAAGATCTTTCTGATGTCAGCCTGAGCAGCTTCGCGGGCAAACGTAAAGTCCTGAACATTTTCCCAAGCATCGATACCGGCGTTTGCGCCACGTCCGTCCGCAAATTCAACCAACTGGCGGCTGACATCGACAACACTGTGGTGCTGTGCATTTCTGCTGATCTGCCCTTCGCACAGTCCCGTTTCTGCGGCGCGGAAGGCCTGTCCAACGTGATTACCCTGTCCACCCTGCGTGGCGGTGATTTCAAATCCGAATACGGCGTGGGCATTACCGATGGCGCGTTGTCCGGTCTGACTGCCCGTGCGGTTGTGGTGCTGGATGGTCAGGATAACGTGTTGTACAGCGAGCTGGTGAATGAAATCACCACTGAGCCTGACTATGAATCTGCGCTGGCTGTGCTGAAATAATCACTTCTTAGCAGATAAAAAAAAGCAACGGCGTAATCCGTTGCTTTTTTATTGTGCATAATTTCTGAACCGGGAATTACTCGTCGCTGTCGCCCGTTTCGCCACGACGACTGCTGAGGCCATATTCGCGCAGTTTGTTAGCAATAGCCGTGTGTGAGACGCCCAGACGTTTCGCCAGTTTACGCGTGCTCGGATAAGTGCGGTAAAGCCGGGTCAGCACGGAGCGTTCGAAACGTTTGCTGATGTCGTCAAGCGAACCGTTCAGTGCTTCCTCACCTATCGTCACTTCAGCGTCAAAGTCCGGCAGAACGATGTCCTGCGGGCGTAGCTCTCCGCCTTCCAGTTGCGTCAGCGCACGATAAATGGCATTTTTCAACTGGCGGACGTTGCCCGGCCAGCCGTAGTGCGTCAGGTAATTCGCCAGCTGTGAAGACAGTTTCGGACGCGGCATCCCCTGTTCATCCGAGAAACGCGCCACGAACAGTTCAGTCAGCGGCATCACATCCGCAGGACGGTCACGCAGCGGTGGCAGTGTCAGGCTCAGCACGTTCAGACGGTAATACAGATCCTCACGGAACTCGCCGCGCTGCACCAGTTCCACCAGGTTTTTCTGAGTGGCGCACATCACGCGGACATCCACTTTCACTTCGTGCTCTTCACCCACGCGACGGAACGTACCGTCATTGAGGAAGCGCAGCAGTTTGATCTGCATTCTCGGCGACATTTCACCGATCTCATCGAGCAGCACGGAGCCGCCGTTAGCCTGTTCAAAGAAGCCTTTTTTGCCTTCCAGCGCATTCGGATAAGCGCCTGCCGCGTAGCCAAACAGCTCACTTTCTACGACGTCATCCGGCAGCGACGCACAGTTCAGACCGAGGAAAGGTTTTTTGCCGCGTGCACTGCGCAGATGGCAGGCATGCGCCAGTAAATCTTTACCGGTGCCGGTATCACCGACAATCAGCAGCGGCGCATCCAGCATGGCAAGTTTACGCGCCTGATCCAAAACGTGACGCATTTTGGTGCTGACTGCGACGATGTGGTCAAACTCACTGTCATCGTTAACAGTCAGATCCTGCAACTGACGTCCCATGCGGGCAGCCGATTTGAGCATGACGACGGCGCCGGCAATTCCGCCTTTTTCGTCTTCGTCATCCACATGTATTGGCGTGAGATCCATCAGGAAATCCTGGCTGCGGATCACAATACGTTCGGTGTGTGGCTGGGCATTTTCGCTTTCCAGCCAGCGCGTGACGTTGTAACCGGTGATCAGATTCGCTGCTGTCACATTGCGGATTTTGTCTTCATCAAGTTCAAACAATGCCATCGCCGACGGATTGGCCTGCTCGACCTTGCCTTTCATATCAATGGAAAAAACCGGTTCCGGCATGGAAACCAGTAAAGCGCGTAACGCACGATGCTCCCGTTCGGAAGGCATGAACGACACGGTACGGACGTCCGTCACGCCGTCGATGCGGCGGATTTCAGCCATCAGGGCGCGAAAAGTATCAAAATCCAGTTGGGAAAAATTCAGGTAAATACGGCCAATCGAGGCAATCTCGATACCGCGTAAATCAATACTGCGTAAAACCAGTAAATCGAGGAGTTCACGGGTGAGACCCAGGCGGTCTTCGCAAAAAACTTCCAGACGCATCAGTGTTGACCTTTTTCTGCCGGTGCGGAAATCGCTGCAGGCATAATACTCTTTCATGTACACCGGAAGAAGAGACTGTCACGAAAAGTTGACAAAATAATTCGCTGAATGACATCTGACTGCCATGATGATCGGGTAAGGATTTTGCTTTCATAGTGATTTCTGCTGACAGCATCCGGCACATGTTGGTTTCGCCATCCCGCCTTTTTCTGCTACTATCGCCCTTCTGATTTCATCGCCAAATGGTTCCCGACTATGAAGTTCGTCTCCTTTAATATCAATGGATTGCGCGCACGTCCACATCAGCTTGCGGCAATAATCGAACAGCACCAGCCTGACGTTATTGGTTTACAAGAAACCAAGGTGCATGACGATATGTTCCCGCTGGAAGAAGTCAGCCAGCACGGGTATCACGTGTTTTATCACGGGCAAAAAGGCCATTACGGCGTTGCCATGCTGACCAAGCAAGAACCCGTCGCTGTACGCCGTGGTTTCCCCGGTGATGATGAAGAATCTCAGCGCCGCATCATCATGACCGATATCGAAACGCCACAAGGCATTCTGACGGTCATCAACGGTTACTTCCCGCAGGGTGAAAGCCGCGACCACCCGACTAAATTCCCGGCAAAAGAGAAGTTTTACCGTGATTTGCAGGATTACCTGACCGCCAGTTTGTCGGTGAACAATCCGGTCGTGGTGATGGGCGATGTGAATATCAGCCCGACCGATCTGGACATTGGTATCGGCGAAGACAGTCGCAAACGCTGGCTGCGCACCGGTAAATGTTCGTTTCTGCCGGAAGAACGTGAGTGGATGGATCGCCTGAAAGGTTGGGGTCTGATCGACACCTTCCGTGCCGCCAACCCCGACACCGCTGATAAATTCTCGTGGTTTGATTACCGTTCACGCGGCTTTGATGAAAACCGTGGTCTGCGTATTGATCTGATCATGGCGAGCACGCCGCTGGCCGCGCGTTGTATCGCCACCGGGATTGATTACGATATCCGCGGGATGGAAAGGCCGTCTGACCATGCGCCAATCTGGGCGACGTTCGACCTGAAGTAATGACCATGAAAACGATTGATGTGGTCGCCGCCCTGATTGAGCGCGAGGGCAAATTGCTGCTTGCCCGTCGGGATGCGTCCGGCGATCAGGCCGGTTTGTGGGAATTTCCCGGCGGCAAAGTCGAAGCCGGGGAAAGCCAGCCTGCTGCATTAGTGCGCGAGTTGCAGGAAGAAATGGGCATCACTGCCACGGTGGAAGATTTCATCGCCACCAGCGTTGTGCAACAGTCTGAACGGTTAATTCGTTTGCATGGCTGGCGGGTCAGCGGGTTTACCGGCGAGATTAGGTTACAGTGTCACTCTGAAATCTGTTGGGTAACGCCGGATGAGGTGCTGTCGTTTGAACTGGCACCGGCGGATATCCCGCTGGCACAAGCTTATCTGGCAAAATTTGCCGGTTAGCGATCATGGCAAATAAAAAGGCGCGGACTGTTGCCAGTTTCGCGCCTTTTTTGTCTGAACATTTTAAGAAAGCGTTATTTCTTCAACACTTGCCATTTGAGTTCGTTGGTGCCCACCACATTCGGATCACGGGAACACTGCAGGACCACGCTGTCTGCCGTGACAACGGCCCCCTCGCTGTAACTCTGGTTGTTGTAGATACAGCAATTGTGGCAGGTTGGCGCGCTGTTATTGTTGTTGCCGCTGTTCTGCCAGATTTGCGGCGGCAATGGCACAACGACATCCGTACCGTTGCCGATATTGCTGCGGTTCGCCATCGCCGGTGCAGCCAGCAACGCGGAACTGATCAGCGCTGCCATCAGAACTTTACGGATAAAAACATTATTCATCACTGTTTGCTTCCTTCCCTTTGGTACTCGCTTTGCGGCGTTTAGGGGCGCTTTTGCCTTTCGCCACAGCGCCCGCCGGTTTGGAAGGCAGACTGCGGAATGCCGAAGACACCCGGTTCGTTTTGGCCTGCATGATGAGATTCTGCAACGTCGCGACCAGCGGTTGCATGAAATCCTGATAACGGCAGCTCTTTTCACTGATACGCGTCAGCGTGGATTCCCAGTCAGCGGTCATATCCGGGCGGGCGGCGATGTCCGGCAGCGAGTGGATCAGCGCGCGGCCGGTATCGCTGGAATGAATATAGCGCCCTTTCTTATACAAAAATTCGCGGCGGAACAGCAGCTCGATAATCCCGGCACGCGTTGCTTCCGTACCTAATCCATCTGTCGCACGCAGGATTTTTTTCAGTTCTTTATCCTGCACAAAACGCGCAATCCCGGTCATGGCGGAAAGCAATGTAGCATCGGTAAAAGGCCGCGGCGGCTGGGTCTGGCGTTCAACCACTTCTCCGCGCTCGCACAACAGTTCGTCACCTTTGGCCACCACCGGCAGCGGCGTGCCTTCGTTTTCCTCGTCGCGTTCTTTACTGCCCAGCAACGTGCGCCAGCCCGCCTCGGCCAGAAAACGCGCTTTGGCGATAAATTTACCGCCCGCGATATCCAGGTCGATAACACATTTGCGGTAAACCGCATCCGGGCAGAACTGCATCAGATACTGGCGCGCCACCAGACCGTAAATTTTGCGTTCGTCATCCGTCAGGTTGACGTTACTGCTGCGCGCCGTCGGGATAATCGCATGGTGCGCATCAACCTTTTTGTCATCCCAGCAACGGTTACGTAAATCGGTATCCACTGCCGGTTGTGGCATCAGGTCAGGCCGGTGAACGCCAATGGCATTCAGCACGGCATGACGCCCGGCAAAATGCTCTTCTGGCAGATATCGGCAATCCGAACGCGGATACGTAATCAATTTGTGCGTTTCATACAATTTCTGACAGATATCAAGAATTTGCTGAGCACTCAGCCCGAAGGCTTTAGAGCCTTCAATCTGCAATGTGGAGAGTGAAAACGGCAGCGGCGCAATATCATTCTCACGCTTGTCATTATAGCCGGTGACCATCGCCGGTTGTCCGGCAATACGCGCCACGACATGATCGGCCAGCGGACGGTGCAGTAATCGCCCTTCTTCATCCTGATACGGCTCGCAGGAATCACTGGGCTGCCACAGCGCCACAAAACGCTCTTCGGCAGGCGTGACGATATGCGCTTTTACTTCAAAGAAATCTTTCGGCACGAAGTTTTCGATATCTTCATCGCGACGGACCACCAGCCCGAGAACCGGGGTCTGTACGCGTCCGACGGAGAGCACGCCGTTGTAACCGGCGTTGCGCCCCAGAATGGTGTAGGCGCGGGTCATATTGATGCCGTAAAGCCAGTCGGCACGGGCGCGGGCCAGCGCGGAAACACACAGCGGAATAAAATCACGGTTGTCGCGCAACCGCTCAATAGCACGCTCGACGGCCTGCGGGTTGAGATCGTTAATCAGGCAGCGCTGGGTCGCGTGACGTTTTTCCGGCGTCAGTTCGAGATAATCCAGCACTTCATCCACCAGCAACTGCCCTTCGCGATCCGGGTCACCGGCGTGGACAACCTGCGAGGCCTCGAGCAATAAGCGTTTAATCACGTTGAGTTGTTTGGCGACGGAAGAACGCGGCTGAAGCTGCCACTTTTCAGGAATGATCGGCAAATCGGCGAGCGACCAGCGCGCAAAGCGGCTGTCGTAGGCATCGGGCTGCGCCTGTTCGAGTAAGTGGCCGACGCACCAGGTCACCACCTGATCGTTGCCACAGGCAATATAACCATCGCCCCGGCGATGAGGTTTCGGCAGGACATCCGCAATCGCGCGGGCAAGGCTGGGTTTTTCGGCAATGAACAGACGCATCAACAGGCACCTGTTTGCGGTGTAATCGCGACAAAGATTTCCATTATCCCACCCTTCATTTCACTACGTCCTCATCATGCAGAGTGGCTATGTTAGCCGCTGACGGCGTAATTAGTAAGATGGTTACAAGGATCCGCGACGGCGGTCGCTCATTTAGGCAGCAAAAAACCGGTTTAATCGGAAAAGGCCGATCAAAACCGGTTGATAAGTGAGCGGTCTGATTTTACAAATGCGTGACGAATGGCGTGCTGTCGGCCGGGATCACCTGCAAACTGGCTTTCAGTTGCGGTGTACCGAGATACAGGAAACCGACGATTTTATCGTTTTCACCACATTTGAATGCCTTGCGTACGTCCGGATGATCAGTCCACGCGCCGGTACGCCAGATGCCGTTAAAACCCTGCGCCAGTGCAGCCATCTGCATGGCATGAACCGCACAACCGGCGGAAAGCAACTGTTCCCATTGCGGTACTTTAGGACTTTCTTTGCACACGGCAATCACGGTAATAATTTGCGGTGCGCGCAATGGCGCCTGCGTGGCTTTCTCAATGGCTTTTTCATCCGCGCCGTCTTTTATGGCGGCCGCGCGCAGCACCTCACTGAAACGGGTCAGGCCGTCGTTTTCAGCAATGACAAAACGCCAGGGTTGCAGGGCACCGTGATCCGGGGCGCGCATACCCGCATGGATGATGTTTTGCAGCGCTTCACCGGCCGGTGCCGGTGCAGCCAGGCGGGAAGCAGAACGGCGGTTAAGTAATAAGTCCAAAGCGTCCATGATATTCTCCTGAGAATAATTGCTATTTGAATTACGTTAACATAATCGTAACGCCTTTTTCCAACGGTCAACTGGCTTTCAGATAATGCATCACTGCCAAACTCTGACATGATTTAAAGCTGACATTTTTCTGGCGGGTCATTAGGATAGCGGGACTTATCTGTCTTGTTGGAGAGACCATGCGCACATTGTGGCGAATTATCGCCGGTTTTTTTAAGTGGACCTGGCGTCTTCTTAATTTCGTCAGAGAATTCATTCTCAACGTATTCCTTATTCTCATTATTCTGGCTGGTGTTGGCATCTGGTATGCCGTGCAGGACAAGCCTGTCGAAACGACCCAAGGTGCACTGCTGGTTGATCTCAGCGGCTCAGTGGTCGACAAGCCTTCCGTCAATAATAAAGTCCGTCAGTGGGGCCGCGAATTGCTGGGCACGTCGAGCAGCCGCTTGCAGGAGAACTCGCTGTTTGATCTCGTCGAGACCATCCGCTCCGCTAAAGACGACAAAAACGTTACCGGGATTGTGTTACAGCTGACCGATTTCACCGGCACCGACCAGTCTTCACTGCAGTACATCGGTAAAGCGCTGCGTGAATTCCGCGATGCAGGCAAACCGGTTTACGCCATCGGCGACAGCTATAACCAGTCACAATATTATCTGGCCAGTTACGCCAACAAAATCTATCTGTCGCCGCAGGGCGCGGTCGATCTTCACGGTTTTGCCACTAACAATCTGTATTACAAATCCCTGCTGGATAAGCTGAAAGTCACCACCAATATCTTCCGCGTCGGAACCTATAAATCTGCCGTTGAGCCATTGATCCGTGATGATATGTCTCCTGACGCCCGTGAGGCAGACAGCCGCTGGATTGGCGGATTGTGGACCAACTATCTCAATACCGTGTCAGCCAACCGTCAGATCACGCCCGAACAACTGTTCCCGGGTGCGGCGGGCGTGCTGGCGGGTATGCAGGCAACCGGCGGTGATATGGCGCAATATGCGCTGAAAGCCAAGCTGGTTGATGCACTGGCGTCACGCACCGAAGCCGACAACGAGATGGTGAAAGCCTTTGGCTGGAACAAAGACACCAAAGACTTTAATTACACCAGCATTTACGATTATTCGCCGAAGCCAAAACCGGACAACAACGATCCGCAAATCGCGGTGATCTTTGCCACCGGTGCAATTAACGACGGTGAAGAACAACCGGGCGCAGTCGGTGGCGACACCACGGCACAGCAAATTCGTGATGCCCGTCTGGATCCGAAAGTGAAAGCGATTGTCTTGCGCGTTAACAGCCCGGGCGGCAGCGTCAGCGCTTCTGAAGTGATCCGTTCCGAACTCGCGGCTGCGAAAGCCGCAGGTAAACCGGTTGTGGTTTCAATGGGCGGTATGGCGGCATCCGGCGGTTACTGGATTTCAACACCAGCCAACTACATCATCGCCAGCCCGAGCACTCTCACCGGCTCCATCGGTATCTTTGGTGTAATCAACACGTACCAGAACACGCTCGATTACGCGGGTGTGCATACCGACGGCGTGGCAACGTCACCGCTGGCGGATATCGCTTCCACCAAAGCGCTGCCGCCGGAGTTCTCGCAGATGATGCAACTCAATATCGAGAACGGTTATAAAACCTTCCTCGGTCTGGTTGCCGATTCACGCCACAAAACGCCTGAGCAGATCGACCAGATCGCCCAGGGCCACGTGTGGATCGGTTCAGATGCCAAAGCCAATGGCCTGGTTGATGAGCTGGGTGATTTCGATGACGCTGTGAAGAAAGCCGCTGAACTGGCCAAACTGCCAAAATGGCAACTGAACTGGTATGTCAGCGAGCCAAGCCTGAGCGACCTGGTATTCTCGCAGGTCAGCGCATCGGTCCACGCTATGTTGCCAGCGGCAATCCAGGCGTATCTGCCTGCGCCGGTGAGCAAAATGGCCATGGCGCTGAAATCACAGGCTGACCTGTTCAGCAACATGAACGATCCGCAGAACCGTTACGCACTCTGCCTGACCTGTGGTGATGTGAAGTAACGTTCCGTTTTGGGATAATGTGGGATAAAGAATCGCCTTAATGCACAGCCCGGAGCTTCTTGCTGAGAACTCCGGGCTTTTTTAGGGTGGGACGTCAGCCACGAAGCCTTTATACTTAGCGCAGTTGCTTTCACCTTTCTAAAAAAGAACATCTTCGATGACTAAAAAATCTATTTACGTTGCCTATACCGGCGGCACAATCGGTATGCAGCGTTCTGAACAGGGTTACATTCCGGTGTCCGGCCATTTACAACGTCAGCTGGCGCTGATGCCTGAATTCCATCGCCCTGAGATGCCTGAATTTACCATTCAGGAATACGCGCCTCTGATGGATTCCTCCGACATGACGCCGGAAGACTGGCAGCACATCGCCGACGATATTCAGGCGCATTACGACGACTACGACGGTTTTGTTATCCTGCACGGCACCGACACCATGGCATTCACCGCTTCTGCACTGTCGTTCATGCTGGAAAATCTGAGCAAACCGGTGATTGTGACAGGGTCACAGATTCCGCTTGAAGCGTTGCGTTCTGATGGTCAGATCAACCTGCTGAACTCGCTGTATATCGCCGCGAATCATCCGGTCAACGAAGTCACCCTGTTCTTCAACAACCGTCTGTATCGCGGCAACCGCAGCACCAAAGCGCACGCAGATGGTTTCGATGCCTTTGCCTCACCGAACCTTTCGCCGCTGCTGGAAGCCGGGATCCACATCCGCCGACTTTCCACGCCGTCACTGCCTGAAGTGCCTGCGGCGAAGCTGAAAGTGCATCACATCACGCCACAACCGATCGGCGTGGTAACGATCTACCCGGGCATTTCCGCCGAAGTGGTACAAAACTTCCTGATGCAACCGGTAAAAGCGCTGATCCTGCGCTCCTACGGTGTCGGTAACGCCCCGCAAAAAGGCGACCTGCTGAAAGTGCTGAAAGACGCATCTGAGCGCGGCATTGTGGTGGTTAATCTGACGCAATGTATTTCAGGGCGCGTCAACATGGGCGGCTATGCCACCGGCAACGCCCTCGCCCATTCCGGTGTGATCAGCGGCTTTGATATGACCGTGGAAGCGGCACTGACCAAGTTGCATTATCTGCTCAGCCAGTCACACACTCCCGAGGAAATCCGCGAACTGATGCAGCAAAACCTGCGCGGCGAACTCACCGAATAAATAAGAGGGCGATATGAAATCTGCTTTGTTGCTGGTCGATCTGCAAAATGATTTTTGTCGCAGCGGCGCGCTGGCCGTGACTGACGGCGACGCCACGATTGCGGTTGCCAATAAGATGATGACATGGTGTAAAAGCCATGACATCGCCGTGGTGGCATCGCAGGACTGGCATCCGGCGGGACATCGCAGCTTTGCGGTGAATTCCCACGCGGAGCCCTGGACGTCGGGCGAACTGAACGGTCTGCCTCAAGTCTGGTGGCCGGTTCACTGCGTTCAGCGTGAACCGGGCGCTGAATTTCACCCGGGGCTGAATCTGCCGCAGGTGGATTTTGTGGTGCAGAAAGGCACCAATCCTGACATCGACAGTTACAGTGCGTTTTTCGATAACGGACATCGTGCTGCTACGATGCTCAATGACTGGCTGAAAGCGGCGCAGATTACACATGTGTATGTGATGGGGCTGGCGACGGATTACTGTGTGAAATTCACGGTGCTGGATGCGCTGGAGCAAGGTTATCAGGTGACACTGCTGACCGACGGTTGCCGTGGCGTCAATCTGCAACCCGAAGACAGTGCTGAAGCGGTTGAAGCGATGCGTAAAGCAGGGGCAAAAATCAGTACCTCTGAGGCAGTAACAGGCTGAATTTGTCTTCCCGTCTGACCTGATAAAGGCGCTTCAGCGCCTTTATCAGCAAACAGCACTTTCGCAACCCGCCCACTTACTCCGGCTTCAGTTTAATCAGCGTATCCTGCGTAAATTGCTGTTTCAGTTCCTGCTTGCTTTTGGTGACAATCTGCCCGTCCGTGCCAATGCTCATGTGCTGGGCATCAACATTGTGACGCGACTGATACAGCATCACGGCCTGCAGGCTGTGCTCTTTCTGTTCCGGCGTCAGCGCGACACCGTCCGGCCACTTTCCGAGTTCAACTGCCTGCGCGAGACGTGCGTAAATTTCCGGCGTCATTACATCAATAAGTTGATTAATTTCCATCTGAGCACCTTGTGTTCATCTGTATTATTCAAACGGTTTTGAATAATAGCTGAATCGATTTTGTCGGTAAAATTACATCACCATTTTCTTGCGAACTAACCGCGGGTTTTATTGCCACTTTTGCCATCAGTAAAGCTCATTGAGGCAGAGTTTATGCAGTAACGTTCACCTGTCGGTTTCGGGCCATCCGGGAAAACATGCCCCAGATGAGCTTCACAGCGGGAGCAGCGGATTTCGACACGCGCCATTTTATGCGAATTATCAGTGAGATATTTGATCGCATCAGGGTTAACTGGCTGATAAAAACTTGGCCAGCCACAGCCGGAATCGTATTTGGTATCGGAGTAGAACAGCGCTGACTCACAGACCACGCAATGATAAATCCCTTCGCGGCGGTTGTGCAGCAACTTTCCGGAGAACGGAGGTTCTGTTCCGTGCTCCTGCGTGACATAACGTTGAATTTCAGTGAGTTGGTCAAGTGTAGGGGAAGATTTGGCTTCAATGCTCATGATTCTCGTTCTCTGACGAATATAAAAATCAACTTAAATAACAGTTTATAATAACAAAAAATTAACAACGAGTCTGCCCGTTTTGTCCTAAACTGTATGGCATCAGCGTTAGCCAGCTTGCAACTTGTGATGGCGATCACACTCCTGATCTTCCGGCTCTTTATATTCTGTTTTTCGCCCCCATGTGGTTGTGAGCCGATTTAAAAACGGAACGTGCAATAAGCGAGCAAGAGTAGGTCGTCGCTTTGACTTACAGCAATAATTGACACGATTCCGCTTGACGCTCAGCAAGGTTTTTGTAATTTTACAACCAACCTTTTATTCACTAAAAAAATAGCTGGTGGAATATATGACTATCAAAGTAGGTATCAACGGTTTTGGCCGTATCGGTCGCATTGTTTTCCGTGCTGCTCAAGAACGTTCTGACATTGAGATCGTAGCAATCAACGATCTGTTGGACGCGGACTACATGGCATACATGCTGAAGTACGACTCAACTCATGGTCGTTTCAACGGTACTGTTGAAGTTAAAGACGGTCACCTGGTTGTTAACGGCAAAACCATCCGTGTTACCGCTGAGCGTGACCCAGCTAACCTGAAATGGAATGAAGTTAACGTTGACGTTGTAGCTGAAGCTACTGGTCTGTTCCTGGATGATGCGACTGCTCGTAAGCACATCACTGCAGGCGCTAAGAAAGTTGTTCTGACTGGTCCTTCTAAAGACAACACCCCAATGTTCGTTATGGGTGTTAACCATAAAGAATACGCAGGTCAGGAAATCGTTTCTAACGCATCTTGCACCACTAACTGCCTGGCACCACTGGCTAAAGTTATCAACGACAACTTCGGTATCGTTGAAGCACTGATGACCACTGTTCATGCAACTACCGCAACTCAGAAAACCGTTGATGGCCCGTCTCACAAAGACTGGCGCGGCGGCCGCGGCGCATCCCAGAACATCATCCCTTCTTCTACCGGTGCTGCTAAAGCAGTAGGTAAAGTTATCCCAGCTCTGAACGGTAAACTGACGGGTATGGCGTTCCGCGTTCCTACTCCTAACGTTTCTGTTGTTGACCTGACTGCACGTCTGGAAAAACCAGCGTCTTACAAAGAAATCTGCGCAGTAATCAAAGCAGCTTCTGAAGCAGGCGATCTGAAAGGCGTTCTGGGCTACACCGAAGACGACGTAGTATCTACCGACTTCAACGGCGAAAAACTGACTTCCGTATTCGATGCGAAAGCAGGTATCGCGCTGAACGACAACTTTGTGAAACTGGTTTCCTGGTACGACAACGAAACTGGCTATTCAAACAAAGTATTGGATCTGATCGCTCACGTTTCCAAATAATTGGTTATGTGAATGAACTGATTGAAGGGCGACGCAAGTCGCCCTTTTGCTTTCTGTCGGATGCACTTTTTTATCAGCACATGAGTGCGATCAAACAGACGGGTTTGGTTCATGTGTAGTCTTGGTTCAAAATCGTAATTGTTTAACCCTGACAGGATTTTAGATAATGACAGAACAACTCTTTTCTCTTCCGATCGTAAACCAAATCTCTACCTCCGTCAGCCAGCGTCTTGTGGACGAACTGCCGGTACTCGTGGTGACTCATCCGAAAGTACGTGCTGCCATTGCCCTGCAAGGTGCACATCTGTTGGCATGGCAGCCTGAAGGCGAAGAGCCGGTGCTATGGATGAGCAGCGCCAGCGCGTTCAAAGAAGGCGTTGCGATTCGTGGCGGTATCCCTATCTGCTGGCCGTGGTTTGGTCCGGCGGGCAAACCCTCACACGGTTTTGCACGCAACGTTGCCTGGGAACTGACTGACCACAAAGAAACTGACGAAAATGTGGTACTGACCTTAACGCTGAAAAGCTCCCCTGAAACACTGGAATTATGGCCGCATGCATTCACGCTGACGGCACGCTTCACGCTCGGCGCAACCTGCCACATCGAGCTGGAATCAACCGGTGATTTCGAAGCCAACAGCGCCCTGCACACCTATTTCAACATTGGCGACATCGCCGATGTCACTATTAAAGGCCTGGGCAACAGCTTTATTGATAAAGTCGATGGCGCAAAAGCCAAGCAGGAAGACGGTGATCTGACCTTCACGGGCCAGACTGACCGCATCTACACCCAGCCGCAAGCCACCAGCGAAATCGTTGATCCGGTTCTGAAACGTACGCTGGTTGTCGCACATGAAAATAACGCCGATGTGGTGGCCTGGAATCCGGGTTCTGCACTGTCGGTGAGCATGGCTGATATGCCGGATGACGGATATAAAACCATGGTGTGCGTTGAAACGGCGCAAGTTTCCCATACACACACCTCTACGCATGCCGCGCCAGCGCGTCTGGCAGTGACCTTCTCTATCCGTAAATGACCGGTTTAGGTTTGCAGCAAAGATGACAAAGGGGCCAGATGGCCTAATGCCGATCGTTTAAGGATCAGTTGACCGATCCGGTGGCTCGTGTAAAAAGGGTTCATGCTCATCATGGACCCTTTTTAAATGGAACTTTCACAAGCTCTCGGTATTATCAATCTCACTGCCCCCGATGAAGTTCAAAGCCTCGCTGACCTCCTGTCTCCTGACCTCATTCAGCAAGCTTTTTCTCTCACTGACACCGTCACCCTACGCAAGCGTAAAC